>ONLO01000014.1 GCA_900318715.1 uncultured Eubacteriales bacterium
ACGTCGCGTGCTCGGAGCACGTGGCTGTTAACTGGCTCAGGCTGCCGCGCCGCCGGGGGCGGGAGAAGCGGCAGAGCGGAGCAGGAAGAAACACAGAGCGTTGCGAAGCGCTCCAAGCGAGCAAGGCGACAATGGTTCTGACCGTACCGAAGGGCAAAGGTAAAACGAGTCCTGTTTGGGGCGCCAAAAAAAAGACCAGAGCGTTTGCTCTGGTCTTTTGCTTTTGCTTGAGAACTCTGTACTTGAGTCTGCTGATCTGTGCTTGAGTTTGGTTATCTGTGCTTGTAGAAGCTGTTCTCGTAGATTTTGAGGACCGAAGACAGCATGTGCATGTTGTACCGGATGGTGTCGTCGGCGTTTTCGTCGTTGTCAATTTCCTCATCCGCGTACCGGATGTATTCTTCGTAGAAGGTCTTGGAAATGTGGTTGACGTCCGGGTCCAGGTCACGGTCTACGTAGTGCCAGCCCTCTTTGGTGTCCCGCTTAATGGCGTTGAACGCGGAGCGCGGTTTGCAGAAGACCACGTCACCGTCTTCGTTGACACCGAGTTCGTATTTCTTGGAGCGTTCACTGTTCTGCAGGTATTGGTAGACTTCGTCGTCAACCAGACCGGAGGAGGGGTCATACTCCTCAACGGCTTTGAGCTCATTGGGTACATTGTAATAATGCTGCAGGACACCGAACCAGATATATGCCATAAGGCCAAGGAAAATGAGAATGGAAGCCAGAAGAACGGCAACCACTTTCTTGACCGTAGACGTAATCTTTTTCATACTTGTTTCCTCCCTTAAGAGTATATCCTTTATTACTATACCATAACTGAAAACACGGTGAAAGTCTTTTTTCGGCCCTGCTCACGGTTGAGGATTCGCTAAAATAAGGGTAAACTTGAAACAGTACCGAGAACACCGGAAGGAGGGGAACGCCATGTCCGGAACGGCAGCAGCGGCAAACAACGACCGCATTATTATTCACTGTGACTGCAACAGTTTCTACGCTTCTGTGGAAACCGTGCTGCGGCCGGAGCTTGCGGACGTCCCCATGGCGGTGGCCGGGGACCCGACGAACCGCCACGGCATTATCCTCGCCAAGAACGAAAAAGCCAAGAAATACAACATTCAGACGGCGGAAACCATCTGGTCGGCCAGGAAAAAATGCCCGGACCTGGTGCTGGTCCCGCCGCACCACGACCTGTACCACGACTACTACGTCCGGATTAATGAAATATACCTCCAGTACACCGACCTGGTGGAGCCGTTCAGCATTGACGAATCCTTCCTGGACGTGACTCATACCATCCATCTGTTTGACAAAACGCCGAAGGAATTAGCGGATGAAATCCGCCGCCGGATCCGCGAGGAAATTGGCATTACGGTGTCCGCCGGCGTCAGCTTCTGCAAGGTGTTTGCCAAGCTCGGTTCGGACTACAAAAAGCCGGATGCCACGACCGTTATCTTCCGGGAAGATCTGCCGGAAATCGTCTATCCGTTACCGGTGGGCGCACTGCTCTTCGTGGGCCGGAAAAGCGCACAGGTACTGGAATCTTACAGTATCAAGACCTGCGGGGACCTGGCCAATTATGACAAAGAATTCCTCATGAAGATCCTCGGAAAACAGGGGGAGACTCTGTACCGGTACATCCACTGTGAAGAGGATTCTCCGGTCCGTTCGTTCTACGAAAAACGGGAAGCCAAATCCATTGGCAACAGCATGACTTTCCCGGTCAATCTGCTCGGGGAAGCTGAGGTCAAATCCGGCATTCTGGCCCTGTCCGACTCCGTGGCCAGCCGGCTGCGGCGCCACGGCAAACGGGCGCAGGTCATCCAGGTCACCATCCGGGACCCGGACTTCAAGCAGATCCAGCGGCAGCGGAAGCTGGAGACCCCGACGCACCTGCAGAGGGATATTTTCAACGTGTCCGTGGACCTGGTGCGTCAGAACTGGGACATTGTCAAACCGGTAAGATTGCTCGGGGTGACCGGCGCCGACCTGCTCGGAGACGATGAACAGCCGGAGGAACAGCTGAGCCTCTTTGATTTGCCAGGGGCTGAATCGCCAGGGAACAAGGAAAACGGGGACGGCTCCGGAATAACGAACCCTTCCGGGAAGCGGAACGACCCGGAAAACCAGGAGAAGATTGAATCCGCGCTGGACAAGATCCGGGACAAGTACGGCAAGGGGAGCATTTCGCTCGGGTTTGCCGGCAAAGACAACGGCGGCTGGCACAAAAAATAGGCCGGAAACCGCAGAAACACGGCAGAATTCTTGACAAAGCTTTTTTAGCGCATTAAACTAATTTCAAATCTTTTTAATCCTAAGGGACTGGAGGTCTTTTTCTTGCTGAACATTAAAATTGAGAAAGCAGCAACGCTGAAAGCAAAACCGACCGACGAGAGCAAACTTGGCTTCGGAAACATTTTCTCCGACCACATGTTTGTCATGGAGTATGACGAGGGCATGGGCTGGCACGACCCGCGCATTGTTCCGTATGCTCCTTTTGCACTGGACCCTGCCTGTGTCATCTTCCATTATGCCCAGGAAATTTTTGAGGGCATGAAGGCTTACCGCACTGCGGAAGGCAAAATCCAGCTGTTCCGACCGGACTGCAACGCCTCCCGTATGAACGACTCCGCCGACCGTCTCTGCATTCCGGAAATTCCGGTGGAAGACTTCATTCAGGCCGTCAAAGAGCTGGTCAAAGTGGAGCGCGACTGGGTTCCGCACAGCGACGGTGCATCGCTCTACATCCGTCCCTTTACCTTTGCCACCGACGTCACGCTCGGCGTCCACGCATCCAAGAAATACACCTTCTGCATTATCTGCAGCCCGTCCGGCGCTTACTATGCAGAGGGCATTAACCCCGTCCGCATTTACGTTGAGGACGACTACATCCGTGCGGCACCCGGTCTGACCGGTTTCACGAAGTGCGGCGGTAACTACGCAGCTTCCATTAAGGCCGGCGACGTGGCCGAAAAACTCGGTTATGCCCAGGTCCTGTGGCTGGACGGCGTCCAGAAGAAGTACGTGGAAGAAGTCGGCTCCATGAACATTATGTTCAAGATTGACGGCGAAATTTACACCGCTCCGTGCGAAGGCACCGTTCTTCCCGGCGTTACCCGCCGTTCCATTATTGAACTCTGCAAGGACTGGGGATACACCGTCCATGAAGAGCATGTTGCCATTGCCGACATTATGCAGGCGTCCAAGGACGGCAAACTGGAAGAGGTCTTCGGCTGCGGCACCGCGGCGGTCGTCTCTCCGGTCAAGGAGCTCAAGTGGAAAGATGACGTTGCCTATATCGGCGACGGCCAGATCGGCGAACTGACCCAGAAACTGTATGACACCCTGACGGGCATCCAGTGGGGCAAGCTCCCGGACAACAAGGGCTGGACCGTGGATATTGACGCTTAACCAACAGTTAACCAAAAAGACCGTAAAAAGCACCGGAAAAACCGGTGCTTTTTCCTTTGCTTTTAAACACCTTGTATATTGACTTTACTACTATATTTAGGGATAATACTTGTGTTCTTAAACAACCACTAGATTTTCCCTGTTACTGACGGATCAGTGGCTAACCACAAGGGAGCAGGGAAGAGCACCATATGTCGACCGTCTGGGCAGTTCGCAGATCCGTCTGTGGAACTGTCCTGTTTTCATGTAAGGAGGCCAATTTTGCGTAAAGTCGGAATTGTCATGGGAAGCAGCTCAGACCTTCCCATTGTGGAAAAAGCCATTGTCACCCTGCAGGAGTTTGAAGTACCGTTTGAAGTGCACGTCTTCTCCGCTCACCGGACGCCCGAGGCGGCCCGGATGTTTGCCGAGGACGCCCGTGCCAACGGCTTCGGCTGTGTCATTGCCGCTGCCGGCATGGCCGCGCACCTGGCCGGTGCCATTGCCGCACAGACCACGCTTCCGGTCATTGGCCTTCCGTGCAAGGGCCCGAACCTGGACGGCATGGACGCCCTTCTGTCCACCGTGCAGATGCCGAGCGGCATTCCGGTGGCCACCGTTGCCATCAACGGCGCCAAGAACGCCGCATTCCTGGCCATGCAGATCCTTGCTGTTGAGGACGAAGCACTGGCGAAAAAACTGAATCAGGCCCGTGTCGACGGCGCAGCCAACGTGCTGGCCGCAGACGCGGAACTTTCGAGCAAATATAACTCCTGAGCTATATTTGCTCGTTGCTTTTTGGAACCCGAAACTTTTTGAGGAGGACCTTGTTTTATGAACACGAATTCGAAGTCTGACGCCTACGCCGAGGCCGGTGTTGACATTACCGCCGGTTACCGTGCAGTCGAGCTCATGCGCGAACACATTGGCCGGACCAAGACCAAAGGGACCCTGTCCGGAATCGGCGGGTTCGGCGGTCTGTTCCAGCCGAATCTGGACGGCATGGAGACTCCCGTGCTGGTCAGCGGCACGGACGGCGTCGGTACCAAGCTGAAGCTTGCGTTCCTCATGAACAAGCATGACACCGTCGGCATTGACTGCGTGGCCATGTGCGTCAA
>ONLO01000144.1 GCA_900318715.1 uncultured Eubacteriales bacterium
AGTCAGCTGCAACGGCATTGCATTTGAGTGCCGGGTGTCCATGAACACGCTGCAGAAGCTCGGCCCGACCGGCTCTCAGGTCACGCTTTACACCTATCTGAGCGTCCGGCAGGACGGTGTGGATCTCTTTGGGTTCTATGACCCTGCCGAGCTGAACATGTTCAAGCTCCTGACCTCCGTTTCCAGTGTGGGTCCGAAGATTGCCATGGGTGTGCTGTCGGAACTGGATCCGGCGCGTCTCTCGCTCTGCGTGGCGGCCGGGGACTACAAAGCCATTACCCGTGCCCCGGGTGTCGGCCCCAAAATGGCGCAGCGCATTGTCCTGGAACTCAAGGATAAACTGGCCAAGAACATTGCCGGGACCGAAGGTGCGGAAACCTTTGCCGCTGCCACGGCCGCCAGCGCCGGCAACACCAACATGGCGGAAGCCGTCAGCGCGCTCGTCATGCTGGGTTACAGCCAGACGGAGGCCTCAGTGGCCGCCGGCAAAGCGGACCCGAATCTGAACACCGAAGAAATCATCAAGATTGCCCTGAAGAACCTGATGTAAGGAGGCGGATCCATGTTTGATGAAGAAATGGATTTCGAGAGCCGTCTTGTGACGCCCGAATTTTCGTCCGCGGACGAAGAATCCATGGAACTTTCGCTTCGTCCGAGAACCCTGAAGGACTACATCGGTCAGGACAAAGTGAAGGAAAACCTCAAAATATACATAGACGCGGCGCTGCGCCGCGGGGAGTCGCTCGACCACGTCCTTCTCTACGGGCCTCCCGGCCTCGGCAAGACCACGCTCGCCGGCATTATTGCGGCGGAAATGGGTGTGGACATCCGGGTCACTTCGGGACCGGCCATTGAGAAGCAGGGGGACCTGGCAGCGCTTCTGACCAACCTCAACGACGGCGATGTACTCTTTATTGATGAAATCCACCGTCTTTCCCGCCAGGTGGAAGAAGTTCTGTACCCGGCCATGGAGGACCATGCCATTGATATTATCATCGGCAAGGGCCCGTCGGCCCGGTCCATCCGCCTGGACCTGCCCCGGTTTACGCTGGTGGGCGCCACGACGCGGGCCGGACTCCTGTCCGCACCGCTGCGGGACCGCTTCGGCATGATCCTTCGTCTGGAACTGTATACCGCGGAGAATCTGGCCGACATTGTCAATCGGAGCGCCGGCATCCTCGGCATTGAAATTGACCCGAAGGGCGCGGCGGAAATTGCCACCCGTTCCCGCGGCACGCCGCGGATTGCCAACCGGCTCCTCAAACGGTCCCGGGACTTTGCGGAAGTCATGGGGAACGGAATTATTACGAAAGACATTGCCGACCTTGCGCTGGCGCGCATGGAAATTGACCCGCTGGGTCTCGACAACATTGACCGGCTCATGCTGACCACCATGGTCAAGAACTACAACGGCGGCCCCGTCGGTCTGGAGACCATTGCCGCTGCCATCGGCGAAGACCCGGCCACCATTGAAGATGTCTATGAACCGTATCTCATGCAGATCGGTTTTCTGTCCCGCACCCCGCGCGGCCGGAAAGTAACGCCGGCCGGGTTCCGGCACCTGGGACTCAATCTTCCGGACCCCGCAGTGGAGTCCGGACAGCAAACGTTTTAACCTCGGTTCTTGTGAAAAAGGAGTATTGAAATGGGACGATTATTTGGAACGGACGGCGCCCGCGGTGTCGCCAACACGGAACTCACCTGTGAACTTGCCATGAAGATCGGCCGCGCCGCCGCCATGGTCCTCATCAATGAGGAAACGGAGCGCCCGAAGGTCCTCATCGGCTGTGACACCCGTCTCTCCGGAGACATGCTGGCCGCTGCGCTTGGCGCAGGCCTCTGCTCGGTCGGTGCGGACGTCCGGCTCGTCGGCGTCATTCCGACGCCTGCCGTAGCCTATCTGGTACAGGCCTACGAATTTGACGCCGGCATTGTCATCTCGGCTTCGCACAACCCGTTCGAATTCAACGGCATCAAGATTTTCCAGAAGGACGGCTACAAACTGCCGGACGCTGTGGAAGAGGAAATTGAGGCCATTATCCTGGACGAAGTCCGGGTCCCGCCGGTCAAAGTCGGCGCGGAGGTCGGCCGTTTCGAATTTGCGGAAGAGGAAGCCCGAAAGGACTACATCAATCATCTTCTCACCACCAGCGGCTACCGCTTCAACAACCTGAAGGTGGCCATTGACTGCGCCAACGGTGCTTCCACCACAACGGCGCCGAAGCTTTTCGAGTACCTCGGCTGTGACGTTCACGTCCTCAGCGCAGACCCGGACGGCATCAACATCAACGACAACTGCGGTTCCACGCATATGGAACAGCTGCAGAACTATGTCAAGGAAAACCACTGTGACGTCGGCTTTGCCTTTGACGGCGACGCGGACCGCCTCATGGCCGTGGACGAAAACGGCGAAATTGTGGACGGCGACAAGACCATTGCCATCTGCTCGCTCAACATGCGGGACAAGGGCAAACTGGCCCACGACACCGCCGTGGTCACCGTCATGAGCAACATGGGCTTCTTCAAGTTTGCCGAAGAGAACGGCATCCACTGTGAGAAGACCAAAGTCGGTGACCGCTACGTTCTGGAAAACATGAAAGAGAACGGCTACATGATCGGCGGCGAACAGTCCGGCCACGTCATCTTCCTGGAATATGCCACCACCGGTGACGGCGAACTGACGGCCATCCAGCTGCTCAAAGCCATGAAGCATTCCCGGAAACCGCTGTCCGAGCTGGCCTCGGTCATGAAGGTCTATCCGCAGGTCCTCGTCAACGTCAAGGTCTCCAAGATCGGCAAAGTCCGGTTCCCGGACGACGAGGAAATTAAACTGGCCATTCAGAAAGCGGAAGCCGAGCTCGGCGACACCGGCCGCGTCCTGGTCCGGGTCTCCGGCACGGAACCGCTGGTCCGTGTCATGCTGGAAGGCGAAGACACCGCTCAGATTGAGCGCCTGGCCAACGACATTGCGGAAGTCATCCGCGAACGTCTCATCTGACCGAAGGAGGAGTTCCCGCATGCGGAACACAAACGACTGGAAGGACTACGAACTGCTGGACACGTCAGACGGGGAGCGTCTGGAGCGCTGGGGCAGTACCGTCCTCATCCGCCCGGACCCGCAGGTCATCTGGAAAACGCCGAAACAGCACCCTATGTGGAAGTCGGCGGACGCCCGGTACCACCGGTCCAGCAAGGGCGGCGGGAGCTGGGAAGTCTACAAACATGTTCCGGACGAGTGGTCCATTCAGTACAAAGACCTCACCTTCAAAATTAAACCCATGGGGTTCAAACACACCGGCCTCTTCCCGGAGCAGGCGGTCAACTGGGACCTGCTGCGCTCGGTCATCCGGAACTCCGGACGGGACGACGTCCGTGTCCTGAACCTCTTTGCCTATACCGGCGGCGCCACGGTGGCCGCGCTAGCGGAAAACGCCTCTGTGGTCCACGTGGACGCCTCCAAAGGTATGGTGAATTACGCCAAGGACAATGCCCGCCTGTCGGGGCTTGCGGACCGCAGCGTACGCTGGCTCGTCGACGACTGCACCAAGTTCGTGCAGCGGGAAATCCGCCGCGGGAACACCTATGACATTATCATTATGGACCCGCCGTCGTACGGCCGCGGCCCGGGCGGAGAAGTCTGGAAACTGGAGGACAAGATCTACGAGCTCGTGGAACTCTGTTCCCAGGTCCTCTCGGATGACCCGCTTATGGTTCTTATCAATTCCTATACCACCGGATTGTCTCCGTCGGTCATGCAGTACATTCTCGGAAGCATTGTGGTCCCGCGCTTCGGCGGCACCGTGACCTCCGACGAAATTGGTCTTCTGACCACGCAGACCGGCATGTGTCTTCCTTGCGGGGCATCCGCAGTCTGGAGTAAGTAAATGGCTTCTGTAATTACATTCGACCATGTCTCGTTCACCTACGACGACTTTCTTCCCGAGGAACAAAACGGGGAGCGCCGGCCGCTGAACAATCTGGCGGTCAAGGATCTGTCCCTGTCCATTGAAGAGGGTTCGCTGGTTGCGGTCCTCGGACACAACGGGTCCGGTAAATCCACGTTTGCCAAGCTCTGCAACGGCATCCTGGTCCCGGACGAAGGGGACGTGACGGTCTACGGCATCAATACCAAAGAGGAAGAACGCCTCATGGAAATCCGGCAGCATGTCGGCATGGTGTTCCAGAATCCGGACAACCAGATTGTTGCTTCCGTTGTGGAAGAGGACGTGGCGTTCGGCCCGGAGAACCTCGGTGTCCCGCCGGAGGAAATCCGCAAGCGGGTCAAGGAATCTTTGAAGGCGGTCGGCATGTACGACTACCGGAAACACGCGCCGCACAAGCTGTCCGGCGGACAGAAGCAGCGGGTGGCCATTGCCGGCGTCATTGCCATGCAGACCGGCTGCATCCTGTTTGACGAGTCCACCGCCATGCTGGACCCGCGCGGCCGCCGGGAAGTCATGGACTCCATTCACAAGCTGCACAAGGACCTCGGCAAGACCATTGTCTACATTACCCATTACATGGAAGAAGCTACGCTGGCGGACCGTGTCATTGTCATGGACCACGGCACCATTTTGTCCGACGGCACTCCGTATGAGGTGTTCTCGGACACCGAAAAACTCCGGGCCGCCGGCCTGGACGTCCCGCAGGCCACGCTCTTTGCGTCCGCACTCCGGGAAGACGGCCTGCCGCTTCCGGAGAACATCCTGACGACCGAAGAATGTGTCTCTGCCATTCTGGAATCCATTTGACCTGTTGGAGGAACCGCCCATGTCCGTTTTAAAAACGGAAAATCTGACCTATATGTATTCCGAGGGAACCCCGTTTCAGATTGTTGCCATCAAAGATGTCAACTTATCTGTGGAAGCGGGGGAACTCGTCGCGGTCATTGGTCACACCGGTTCCGGAAAGAGCACGCTCATCCAGCACTTCAACGGACTTCTGAAACCGTCCAGCGGCAAAGTCTATGTGGACGGCCAGGACATCTGGGAGAGCAAGGCCACGCTCCGGCAGAGCCGGTTTACCGTAGGCCTCTGCTTCCAGTATCCGGAATACCAGCTCTTTGAAGAAACCGCCTACAAGGACATTGCCTTCGGCCCGAAAAACATGAAACTGGACGAGGCGGAAATTGACCGCCGGGTTCGCCAGGCCGCGTCCTATGTCGGCGTTACCGACGACATGCTGGAGAAGTCGCCCTTTGACCTCTCCGGCGGCGAAAAGCGCCGGGTGGCCATTGCCGGCGTCATGGCCATGGAACCCAAAGTCCTCATCCTGGACGAACCGACCGCCGGCCTCGACCCGCGCGGCCGTGACCAGATCCTGGAGCTCATCCGCTCTTATCGGGAACAGACCGGCAGCACCGTGCTTCTGGTTTCCCACAGCATGGAAGACGTGGCCAAGATTGCCACAAAGGTCATGGTCATCAACAACAAGAACGTGGAAATGTACGGCACCGTGGAGGAAATCTTCGAACATGCCGGCCGGCTCATTGAAATAGGCCTCGACGTTCCGCAGATTACCAAGGTCTTCCTCGGGCTCAAAGAGCGCGGACTTCCGGTGCGTACGGATATTTACACGGTCCAGCAGGGACGGGAAGAGCTGAATCGCCTCAGAGAAATGAAACAGCGGGGAGGTGACGCAGCATGGTAAAAGACATTACCATCGGCCAGTTTTTCCCCGGTACGTCCGTCATCCACAAGATGGACCCGCGCATGAAACTCATCCTGACGCTGGTCTTCATTGTGTTCATCTTCGTCTGCAAGAACTTCTACTCGCTGCTTCTCATGGTGGCGGCACTCATCTGCATTGTTTTTGTTTCGAAGATTTCCATGCGGACCATTTTGAAAGGCATAAAGCCGGTCCTCATCATCATTGTCATTACGGCGCTGCTGAACCTGTTTTACATTAAAGAGGGGACCATGCTCGTCGACTGGCACTTCATTCACATTACGACCAAGGGCGTCTACACCGCCATCTTCATGGTCGTGCGCATTATGTGCCTCATTGTGTCCAGTTCGCTGCTGACCTACACGACGTCGCCGACGCTCATAACGGACGGCATTGAGCAGCTGCTGTCGCCGCTGAAATTCATGCAGGGCAGCGTCCATACGGTCGCCATGATGATGACCATTGCACTGCGCTTCATACCGACGCTCATCGACGAGTTCGACAAGATTACCAGCGCCCAGAAAGCGCGCGGCGCCGACCTGGAAACCGGCAACCTGGTGGAGCGCACCAAGGCGCTCATCCCGGTCTTCATTCCGCTGTTCATTACATCGTTCCGGCGGGCCTATGACCTGGCCTTCGCCATGGAGTGCCGCTGTTATCACGGTCACAAGGGCCGCACGCGGATGAAGCAGATGAAGTACGCACGGCGGGACTATCTGTCCATTGCGGTCATGCTGGTCATCATTGCCGGCATTATCCTGCTCAACCATTTCTTTGGAAAAGTCATTTAAACGGAGGAGGGAACGGCTGTCATGAGAAACATCCTGCTGACCCTGCGGTTTCTCGGGACCCGTTACCACGGATGGCAGGTCCAGGAGAATGCACACTCTGTGCAGGAAGAACTCCAGGACGCCGTTGAACAGCTGTTCGGCGCACGGGACCCCATTACCGGCTGTTCCCGTACGGACGCCGGGGTGCATGCGGACATGTACTGCTGCACACTGCGTACGGACAACCCCATCAGCTGTTTCAAACTCATTGCCGCGCTCAACGCCAAACTGCCGGACGACATTGCGGTCTGTGCGGCGGAAGACGTGCCGGAGGATTTTCATCCGCGGTACAGCTGCACCTCCAAAACCTACGAATATCATTTCTACAACGGCAGCGCCCGCAACCCGTTTTACGACGACCGGGCCCTGTTCGTGCACCGACCGCTGGACGAAGCTTTTCTGGACCGGCAGGCCAGGGACTTTCTCGGCACACACGACTTTACGTCCCTGTCCAACAGCCGGGAAGTCATCAACGACAATGTCCGGACCGTTACGGAGGCGTCGGTCACCCGGGACGGAGACCTTGTGGTCTTCCGGGTCACGGCGGACGGCTTCCTGTACAACATGGTCCGCAACATGGCGGGCCTGCTGCTCTGGATTTCCGACGGAAAGCGGGAGGCCGGCAGCATACCGGACATCCTGGAAGCGCGGGACCGGAACGCAGCGGGAATTACCGCACCGGCGCACGGTCTTCGCTTAAAACAAGTTACTTACCCGGACAAACGGAAAGGAGGGGACCGGAATGGCGGACAGGAAACGCCGTAAGATTGAACTCACGCCGCGCGGAAGACGCGCGCTCCGCATTCTGGCCGCGGTCATCCTGGCCTTCATGCTCATCATCCTGGCGCTCTCGGCCTTCCACATTGCGTCCCTGGCCGATGTCCGGGACAACATCCGCTCGTTCTTCTCGGAACTGGCGCCCGGAAAAGGATATCCTTACCATGTCAACTCCGACCAGGTGGCCAAGGTCACGGTCCTCAACGGAGACATCCTGGTGGTCATGGACGACCAGACCGTCACCCTGGACAGCTCCGCCAAAGCGGCCAAGACGGTGAAGCACACCTACGCTTCGCCGGCCGTCACGGTCAGCGGCAGTCGCGCCCTCATCTACAACCGGGGCGAAAACCGTTACCGGGTGG
>ONLO01000097.1 GCA_900318715.1 uncultured Eubacteriales bacterium
CGTGTTTTGACGCTGTTGTGGATACTGCTGCGGTAACCGAAGACCCGGAAAAACCAGGCTGGTACCGTGAAGACATGCATCAGGGAGACCACCTGCATCCCAGTACCAAAGGTGGTATAATGATTGCAGATGCCATGGATCTTTCGGCAATTGTCGGAAAATAAGAAGGAGAAAACCTATGAAACTTGCAGCCATTCTGTTCAACAAAGGGTGCACCATCGGGGATACTCTGCGGGACAAAGATTTTGATACACCGGCCGACATTGAGCGCTTTGACTCGCTCTCATACGGTGCGGACCCCGTCTGGAACGTGCTGGATGTCTACCGCCCGAAAGAGGCGGCCGGCAAGAAACTGCCGGTCATCCTGAACGTCCACGGCGGCGGCTGGGTGTACGGAACAACCGTGACGTACCAATACTACTGCATGAGCCTTGCCCAGCAGGGCTTTGCAGTTGTCAGCTACAACTACCACCTGGCTCCGAAGTACAAATTCCCGACGTATCTGCTGGAGACCAATGCGGTGGCGCACTGGATTTATAAAAACGCGGACAAGTACGGTCTGGATACCAACAATATGTTCGGCGTCGGCGACTCCGCCGGCGGGCAGATGCTCGGCCTCTATGCGGCCATCTGCGCGGAACCGGAGATTTCGAAGAAATTTGGCATTGAACCGCCGGAGGGCATGAAGTTCAACGCCGTTGGCCTCAACTGCGGTGCCTATGACGTGAATCTGCTGGACTGGAAGAACGGTCTCAACATCCTTATCCACGACACCATTCAGGACAAGGATTATAAAAAGTGGCAGCCGTATATGAGCGTGCTGGAGCACGTGACGCCGAACTTCCCGCCGGCCTACGTCATGACCGCAACCGCAGACTTCCTGAAAGACGAAGCACCGAAGCTCACGGCGAAACTGGAAGAATACAAGATTCCCTACGTCTACAAAATGTACGGCATGGAAAACGGCAAAAAGACGGAAAACCTTATGCACGTCTTCCACTGCAACATAGCCCTTCCGGCAGCCCGGCAGTGCAACAAAGACGAGTGTGACTTCTTCAAAAAATACATCCGGCGCTGAAGCCTTTGTTCGTGGTATAATGGTCCTGATGAATCCGGAAAGGATGAGTGAAATGAATAAACTGGCAAAAGCGCTGTTTGTACGCGGGACCCTTCTTACGGCACTGCCGCTCAGGCTGGCCCAGTATTACTTGAACAAGGACGCCTTTGACAAAGCGGCCTCGGTCCCCGGAATCTATGAACTGGCGGATCTGCCTTACAAGAAAGGGCAGAAGAAGCCGCGGAAATACCGTCCGGTCAAAGCGGCTATGGGGAAGAAGAGAGAGCATCTTCTGGACATAGAAAGCCCGGAGCCGCTGGACAAGAAGCTGCCGAAGAAACTGCCGGTCATTGTGTCCGTGCACGGCGGCGGTTACCTCACGAACAACAAGGAGTGCAACCGACCGCACTGCCAGTACTTTGCATCCAAGGGCTACAAGGTCGTCAACGTCAACTACACGCTGCAGCCGGAGGCGGAACTCCCGGAAGAAATCCAGGAACTTGCGGATGTGTTCGCCTGGATCGGCGACAACGCCGGCAAGTACGGCTTTGACAAGAAGAACATCTTCCTGACCGGCGACTCCTCCGGCGGACACCTCGTGCTGCTCTATACTGCAGTGCAGAACAACAAGGACCTGCAGAAGAAGCTCGGTGTCACGGTCAAAGGACCCGGCGTCCGTGCCACGGCAGCCACCTGTCCGGTGGGCTCCTTCGTGGCCAAAGACCTGGTCAGTACGGTCTTCCGGAACCTTGCCGGACGGCTCTATGACGACGAGATGAAGCTGGCGCTGTCGTACGAAGGCTTCGCGGACGAGACCTATCCGGAAGTATGCATTGTAACCACGGATACCGACGTTCCCATTCACACGACAACGGAAGGCATCCACAAGTATTTGGAACAGAAAGGCCTGCCGCACTGGTACAAGAGCTTTGAAGGCAGGACCCACAAACTTGGCCACGTCTTCAACGTCCTTCATCCGTACTGGGAGGAGAGCCTTGAGGCCAACCAGTTTATCCTGGACTTCTTCGAAAGTAAGAAAGAATAAGAAAATGCCTCCCGACCGGGAGGCATTTTCTTTGTCAATCTCGAAGTGCGGCCAGAATCCGCCGCGCCATTTCCCTATGGCCCTTCGGGGTGGGGTGGGCGTCAAATTTGGTGGTAAAGAGCGTCTCCTTGAACATGAGCGTTTCCACGCCGTTCATGTCAACATAGGTGTAGTAGGAACGGTAGGGACTTTCGTATTTCAGATAATTGTTGAAGAGGTCAATGACGCCGTCCAGAAGGCGTCCGTACTCCATGCGGACCGGCGTGTCCAGCGCCCAGTTGTAGACGGGGTTGTAGATGCCGGTGACCACCACTTTGGCGTTCGGATTCAGCTTATGGATGTAGTTCAGCAGCCATCCGAAGTTTTGCCGGAAGGTAATGCCGCAGACGGAGAACGCCTGCAGACAGCCCTGAATGTAGGCCGCGTCTTCCTCGCCGGTCCGGATGGTCCGGATAATGCCCAAAATCGGCTGCCCAATGTCATTGGGTCCGAGTTCAATGGTAATGAGGTCAGACGACCGAATGGCTGTTCTGTAGCCGCTGCGGAGCTTCTTCAGCGCTGCCTCGTCCACCTTGCCGTTGGAATTTTTGGGGAGGTGTCGGATTTCCACTGCATCGCCCTTGAAGGACGGATCCAGTACACGGCGCATTTCCACCGTGCGGTAGCCCGGTTTGGCAATCATGTAAACCTTCGTGGCGCCCACGCCGTCCCGGACATAGGCCGGAAAGCTTCCCGGAATGACTGGCCAGGTGACCTCGTCCTCCTTGTGCGCTTTGGACACGTAACCGGGCAGGGTGACGCCGGCGGCAATGCTGTCGCCAATGCAGGTGTACGTCCGGTACTTTGCGCCGGATTTTGCCGCCCTGGCCGAAGCGGGGAGAGCCGCCAGGGACAAAAAGACGGACAGGGTCAGGATGAGTGCGAAGAATCGTTTCACTGTTTTCATTGTCATTCCTCCGGGAATTTGCTGTTCTCCATTATAACACAGGGATGGTATAATAATTATGCTAACATTCAGGAGGTGTTTCCCATGATCAAACTCATTCAGGGCGACATTACACAGCAGACCAATGTCGATGCCATTGTCAACGCGGCCAACCGGTCTTTGCTCGGGGGCGGCGGGGTCGACGGAGCCATTCATCGCGCGGCCGGCCCGGAACTGCTGAAAGAGTGCCGGACCCTAAACGGCTGTGACACAGGGGACGCCAAGATGACCGGCGCTTACAACCTGCCGTGCAAATACGTTATTCACACGGTCGGTCCCATCTGGCACGGCGGCGGCCACGGAGAGGCGGGGAAACTCGTATCCTGTTATCAGCGGTCTTTGGAAGTGGCGGCGGAAAACGGCGTCCGCTCCATTGCGTTCCCGTCCATTTCCACCGGTGTCTACCATTTTCCCATTGACCAGGCGGCACGCCTTGCGGTAACTACCGTACAGAAGTTCCTGGAGGAGCACCCGGACACGTTCGACCTCGTGGAATGGGTCCTCTTCGACCGCCACACCTACGACGCCTATGAGAAGGCGCTGAACGGATAATTTCATAAGGTTAAAAACGGCAGTCCCGCTTCGGCGGGGCTGCTTTTTTTGACCAATTGGGAAAGTTTCTCTTTCTCAATGTCAGGACAACAGCTTAAGAAAACATTAATCTAATTTCAATAGATTTTTGTAAAGATTATATTTACGAAAGCAAGACTTTACAAAAGGAAAGAGAGGGAACGAATGAAACGAATCCAATCCTTGACCGCACTTCTTCTGACACTGTTTCTGATGGCGGGCCTGTGTAGTCTGCCGTCCTCCGCCAAAGCGGTAACATCGGCCTCCGGGAAGACGTATCGGAACGTTGTGGTCATCGGGGACAGTATCTGCACCGGGTTCCGGATGAAAAACGCGGACGGAACGCGGGTGGACTATACCTTCGGGGCACGGACCAAAGGGTCGTATCCGGACATTGTCGCCCGGCGAATAAAGGCAAAGTCCTTTGTCAGTTACGCCCGCGAAGGGTCTTCCACCAACGAACTGAGAATGCTGCTGGACGACCAGTTTGTGCCGGACCCGTATTTCCGGGAAACCAGCGGACGCGTCATTGAAATGTATTACGGCGGAGAGCAGGCGTTTCAAGCGCTGCAAAGCCAGATTCACAAAGACCTGAAAA
>ONLO01000148.1 GCA_900318715.1 uncultured Eubacteriales bacterium
AAGATGGGTGACATCTGCTCTATTGTAAGGGGCTTATGTGTGCCGGGATGGATCAACGGTGCGGGTTTGTTCTTCATGTCCGCACGGACGTTATACCATGCCTTCGGCATCTCGTTTTCTTCCAGGTAAACTTTGTAAGGAATGTTCTTGTCTTTCTCGGTTTTCATAATGCAGCTTCCTTTCTGAAGAGTTGCCGGGGAAATAAAAAAAGCTTTTGTCCCCGGAAAATGAATTTCCAACTGGGACAAAAGCTTGATGTGCTTCTGCGGTGCCACCCAATTTGACAGCTTACACTGTCCTCTCAGCAACGTACCAACATACGTCCTTCTCTGTAACGGGAGAAACCCGTCGGCCATACTGGTTTCCGTTCAGGCCGCCCTCATCAGTCCATTCGGTCCGGTTCCTTCTGCGGCACTCTCACCATCGGCCGCTCTCTTGGAGAAGAAAGTCCTGACGTACTCACTCTGAATCGTCGGTTTATCCATGTGGATTGCTCTCATTTTAACGGCTGCCAAACCGTTTGTCAAGAAAAAATTTTGCGGATTAAAGCGCTAATATATTAATAGGGAAAACTTACTTCCGGAGCCCCTGGGTAACCGAATCCGGAATGGCAAAGGTGACCGTTCCCATGAAGCCGGGCGCCACCGTGTACTGGGCAAAGCAGAGGTTGAGGCGGCCGTCCGCATCAAAGAAAAAGTCCTGATCCGGATCAATCTCCTGGAAATCCTCGTCCGGCAGGTCGGTGTCCACAAAGTAGATTACCGAGTCATCTGCTTTCATTTGGGCGCGCATTTCCTCTTTCACATAATCCGACAGAACGGCAATGTACCGGTCGTCCTTGAACAGGTCGGACAGTTCCACCCGCTTCCCGGTTTTACGGTCCAGATTGTAATACCGCTCCATGGTTCCGGTGTCCGCACCGGTTTCGGTCCAGGTGACCTTGAGCGTAAAGTATTTGTCCGACAGGTTCAGGACCTCGTAGTCCACGTCCAGGGAACGCTTGCCACCATCTGTCATGCGGTCGGTTTCCTGATAGAATTCGTCCAGCACCTTCTGCGTCAGTGCATCCACTTCCCTGCTGACCTCTTTGGCTCCTTCCGCCCCGTTGTCGGTTTCCACGGACGGGACTTTAATGTCCACGGACTCGTCCCCGCTGGTCTCCGAGAATTCCCGGAAGGTGACAACGCGGAAGACCGGCCCCAGGACCGGAATGCCGGACAGCGCTCTGGCGGTGGTGGCGTTTACATTGGGCAGGCAAATAAAGATGGCTAAGATGGCCGCGGCAACGCCGGAAATCCAGCGGGCGCGTGCAGTCCGTTTGTTTATGTTGCTCATAGAGACTTCCTCCTGCGGATGGTCCGGAAGAGAACGGAGCGTCTCCTCCACACTCTGATGTACGGCCTCCGGCAGGGTAAATCCAGCTTTTTCGTGTTTTGCGGCCTCACGAATTCTGTCATCATTCGTCATAGAAAAACCCTTCTTTCAACAATACTGCCTTCAGCTGTGTGCGTCCCCGCTCCAGCTGTTTCCGGACCGCTCCTGGCGTTCTTCCGGTGACCCGGGCAATGTCGGACACGGCCATATCTTCGTAATAGTGGAGCAAGAGGACCGTTCGGTAGGGCGGTTCCAGCTTCATGACGGCGTCCAGAAGAGTGTACCGGGTGTCTCTGGAAATGCGCGGCTCCGGCTCCGCCTGTTCCGGCATGCCGTCATCCCGCAGGTCCACGCGCCCGCGGCGTTTCAGCTCGTCTTTGCAGCAGTTGACCAGTATGCCGTAAAGCCACGGTTTAAAGCTGTCCGGATCCGACAGTTGGCCCAGATGCTCATAGGCTTTGAGGATGGCGTTCTGCAGACAGTCACCCGCATCCGCCTCATTTTTGACGTAGCTGAATGCAAGCGCATAGAGGCCGTTCTCGTGTTCCCGGATCCGGTCCGAAAACCACTCTTTGGAATGGGTCATGGCGCTGACCTCCCTTCACAACTAAGACGTTTTGCAAGAGAAAAAAGTGACAGACAATTTCATAATAATTGGAAACCGTTCCTTCTATTATATTCATGCCGGCCGGAAATGTGTGAACAAATACAGCATGGTTTATTATTGTTGATTTCACCACATATTTCCCGGTCCTGTCGTCAAGAAAGGACCCTTGAATTTGGCCATCCGGCTCATAGGCATGACAACTGTCTCCATGCTACCATGACCTTGGTGGGTAATTGGAATGCACCAACCCGGTGCAAAAAAAAAGAACTAGGGAGATGCATACTATGAAAAGCACTGTTTATTTCACCAAAGACATTTCCCCGGAAGGCCTGATCAAAATTTATGAGGCCATGAACTGGACACCGAAGGGAAAGGTGGCAGTCAAAATATCAACCGGAGAAATCTTCAATCCGAATTCACTGGACGCCAAGCTCATTTACCCTCTCGTCAAGAAGGTCAAGGGCAAGCTCGTAGAAAACAACACCGCCTATGAAGGGGTGCGGATCGTCACCCCGACGCACTTAGCCATTGCCACGAAGCATGGCTACACCTTCCACGCCGGCGGCGTGGACTTTCTGGACAAATACGGCGCCATCAAGAACCTGTCCATTGGATACGCCGCACCGCACGGCAAGGCCCGCATCCACTCCGGATCCAAGACGGATGAGGTCATTGACCTTGACTGACGCAAATAAAAAAGAGCCCCTCCGGGGGCTCTTTTCTGTTATTTTCCGGGCGATTCAGCCCTGTTCCGGTATTCCCGGTCCTTAAGCAAACCCGAGCAGGTGCCCGCCGAGGGACACCAGGCCGGCAACCAGCCAGGCCAGGATGCAGGTCAGCGCGGTAATGTTCAGCATCCACTTCCAGCCCAGTTCCCGCCGGATGGCTGCCATGGCCGCGGCGCAGGGCACGTACAGCAGGACGAAGACCAGGTAGGCTGCGGCGCCGAGCGGCGACAGGGCTGCCGGCAGCGCCGCCATGGAGCCGAACAGCATGGAGATGGTGGCCACAATAGTCTCCTTGGCCAGGCATCCGGCAATGAGCGCCGTCACGAAGCGCCAGTCCCCGAAGCCAAGCGGTTTGAACAGCGGCGCCAGGAAACTGGCCACGACCGCCAGCAGGCTGTCCTGCGGGCGGGCCGCCGCGTGAAAGTGCGTGTCAAAGCTCTGCAGGACCCAGATGATAATGGTGCAGAGCAAAATGATGGTAAAGGCCCGGGTCAGGAAGTCCTTCGTCTTGTCCCACAGGAGGCGCAGCACGTTGAGAGGACCGGGCATCCGGTAGTTGGGCAGTTCCATGACGAACGGGACCGGGTTTCCTTTGTAAATGACATTCCGGAACACACC
The DNA here is from genome assembly GCA_900318715.1 of uncultured Eubacteriales bacterium. Lineage (GTDB taxonomy): Bacteria > Bacillota > Clostridia > Oscillospirales > Acutalibacteraceae > RUG420. Next base: position 3,328 of record ONLO01000148.1, read on the forward strand.
GGCGGTAGCAATGCCCACCAGGACGCCGAGGAAATAAAGCGCCAGCATGACCAGCGCACCGTGGCCCGGGAAGAACGCCGCCGTAAAGAAGGCGTACACCGGAATCTTGGCGCCGCAGCTCATGAACGGCGTCATGAGGATGGTGGTCCGGCGGTCCCGCTCCGACGGGAGCGTCCGCGCAGCCATGACGCCCGGCACCGTACAGCCGAAGCCCATGAGCATGGGCACAATGCTGCGGCCGGACAGGCCAATGCGGCGCAGCGGGCGGTCCATGACGAACGCAATGCGCGCCATGTACCCGCTGTCCTCCAGAATGGACAGGAAACAGAACAGGATAATGATAATGGGCAGGAAACTGAGCACGGTCCCGACGCCGCCGAAGATGCCGTCCACCACAAGGGAACGGACCAGCGGGTGGACCTCCGCGGCGGTCATGCCGGCATTCACCAGCGCTGACAGCGCGTCCACGCCCTTCTGGATGAGATCCTGCAGAAACGCCCCGAGGACGTTGAAGGTTAAGTAAAATACGGCGCACATGACCGCAATAAAGACGGGAATGGCGGTGTACTTGCCGGTCAGGATCCGGTCAATCTTCCGGCTCCGGATCTGCTCTTTGCTCTCCCGGGGCCGCACGACCGACTGCCGGCAGACCCGCCGGACGAATGCAAACCGCATGTCCGCCATGGCAGCCGCCCGGTCCATTCCGCGCTCCTGTTCCATCTGGAGAAGGATGTGTTCAATGGTCTCCTTCTCGTTCTGGTCCAGCCCTAACGCCTCTTTGACCAGCGAGTCGTCATCCGCAAGCTTGCTGGCGGCAAACCGCACCGGAATGCCAGCGGCTTTGGCATGGTCCTCAATGAGATGCATAATGGCATGCAGGCAGCGGTGTACCGCTCCGCCGTGGTCCTCTTCGGAGCAGAAGTCCTGCCGCAGCGGGGCCTCCTGGTACCGGGCCACGTGGATGGCGTGGTCCACCAGTTCCCGGATACCCTCGCCTTTGCTGGCCGTAATGGGAATGACCGGAACGCCGAGTTCGGCCTCCAGTTCATTGACGTGGATGGTGCCGCCGTTGGCGGTGACCTCGTCCATGAAGTTCAGCGCCACGACCATGGGAATTTCCAGTTCCAGCAGCTGCATGGTGAGGATGAGGTTCCGCTCAATGTTGGTGGCATCCACAATATTGATGATGCCTTTCGGCTTTTCGTCCAGAATAAACTGCCGGGTCACAAGCTCTTCGCCCGTATAGGGCGACATAGAGTAGATGCCGGGCAAGTCGGTAATACGGGTGTCCGGGTGCTTGCGGATGACCCCGTCCTTGCGCTCGACGGTGACGCCGGGGAAGTTGCCGACGTGCTGTTTGGCGCCGGTCAGCTGGTTGAACAGCGTGGTCTTTCCGGAGTTCTGGTTGCCCGCAAGGGCAAAGGTCAGGAGCTCGCCTTCCGGCAGCGGGTTCTCGGTGGCACGGTCGTGGTACCGGCCGCCCTCGCCGAGGCCCGGGTGCTCCATGTGCATGCCCGGCTGCTTGTCCCGCAGCTCCCAGGGCTCTTCCGTGTCCGTCGGATCTCCTTCCGGCAGCAGGGTAACCGAAATGTTCTCCGCATCCGCCAGCCGGAGCGTCAGCTCGTAGCCGTGGATGCGAAGTTCCATTGGGTCTCCCATGGGCGCGTACTGGACCAGTGTAACTTCCGTGCCCGGAATGACCCCCATATTCAGAATGTGCTGCCGCAGTGAACCGCTTCCGCCGACAGCAGTAATGACAGCGGACCGGCCGACCGGAAGCTCCCGTAAAGTCAAACAATCAACTCCAGTTTGTAGTACCATTTATTGTAGCATTTTTGCTGCCGTTCTCCAACAATTAGTTTCGGCAAACTGCAAAAAAGCAGCCCACTGCAAAACGCTGCAGTGAGCTGTCTTTTTCGGTTGTTGTGCGGGCGCATGCCCGGCTTCGTTTGCCGGCGTGCCGGCTGGTCCCCGGTCAGCCCTGCAGGCCCCGGGACTGGCGGTCCATGTCCTCTATGACAATGTCGTACACTTCCCCGAGCGACATCATATACTCGAGTACTTCATACGGTTTGTTCGTGTGGAAATGGAGCTTGATGAGTTCTTCGTCCCCTACGACGAGAAGTTCATCGCCCTGAAAATGGGAACGGATGTAAGCATTGATGTCATCTTCATCCAGGTCTTCGCCCTCCAGCAGCAGCTGGAAGTCGTAGCGTGGGTCAATCATGTGTTACCTCCTTCGCGCTCCTCCATAGGAACGTAGGTGTTATCCGGCTCAATAGACTTGTACGCCGGACGGATAATCTTGGAATTGTTCGCAAGCTCCTCAATGCGATGCGCACTCCACCCTACCATCCGCGCCAACGCGAACATGGGGGTGAACAGCTCTTCCGGGAGCCCGAGCATCTGATACGCAAAGCCGGAGTAGAAGTCGACGTTGGCGCAGACGCCCTTGTACATTTTGCGTTCGGCGGCAATGACCTGCGGCGCCAGAGACTCCACCTTGGAGTAGAGGGCAAACTCATCCTCCCGCCCCTTCTCGGCCGCCAGACGCTGTACATAGGCCTTGAAGATTTCGGCACGAGGGTCGGATTTGGAATAGACCGCATGGCCGACGCCGTAAATGAGGCCGGCCTGGTCAAAGGCCTCTTTGTGCAGAAGCGCTTTCAGGTAGCGGCCGACTTCCTCGTCGTCCGTCCAGTCGGACACCGACTTCTTCATGTCGTCGAACATGTGAACGACCTTGATGTTGGCGCCGCCGTGCCGCGGGCCCTTGAGCGAGCCGAGCGCCGCGCCGAATGCCGAATACGTGTCCGTCATGGACGACGTGACCACGTGCGTGGTAAAGGTCGAGTTGTTGCCGCCGCCATGGTCCATGTGGAGGACCAGAGCCATGTCGAGCGCCAGCGCCTCCACCTTGGAGTAATTGCCGTCCGGACGCAGCAGGTGCAGGAGGTTTTCCGCAAAGCTGCCGCGGTCCATGGGCTGGACGACGAACAGGCTCTCGTCGGCGTTGTAGTACCGGTCGGTATAGTAACCGTAGACCGCCAGCATGGGCGCACGGCTGATGAGTTTCATGCACTGCAAGACAACATTGGCAACGGAGGTGTCCTCCGGATATTTGTCGTACGAATAAAGCGTCAGGACGCTGCGGGACAGGGTGTTCATCATGTTGTCACTCGGCGCCTTCATAATGACGTCCCGTACAAAGCCTACCGGAAGCTGCCGGTAGGCAATCATCTGCTTGGCAAATGATATGAGTTCCTCGTGCGTCGGACGTTTGCCGAACATGAGCAGGTAGGCGGTCTCTTCAAACCCGAACCGGCCCTCGGTCACAAAGCCGCGCACCAGATCCTTAATGTCGTAGCCGCGGTAGACGAGCTGGCCGTAATCCGGAACGCGTTCTCCATCCACAATTCTGCTGGCCCGCACTTCGGAAATATGGGTCAGGCCGGCCAGGACGCCATGCCCCTGCAGGTCGCGCAGACCGCGCATAACATGGTACTTCTTGTAAAGGTCTGCATCAATGTAGTCATTTTTCTGCGCCAGTTCGGCCAGGTGCAGGATTTCGGGAGTGGTTTCAATGTAATTTCGGGTATTGTTCTTCTGGGCTTCATCCACAAAAATCACTTCCTTTCGGTTCTTTTCGCATTCGCTTTCTTTCTTCGTTCAACAGCTGTATGGCATTTTACCATTGAAATATGAATAATCTTCCGGTGATTTCTAAGATTTTTACTAAGAAAGTTGACGCGCAACATATTGATGTCAGACCCTTCATTTGATACAATGTTTGGTGTAATTTTTTCTCAGCGGAGATGGTACTGACATGAGCATTATAGGATTTGACAGTGACAAATATCTGGACCTCCAGTCCGAAAACATCCGCAAGCGCATTGACATGTTTGGCGGCAAGCTCTATCTGGAGTTCGGCGGCAAACTGTTTGATGACTACCACGCGTCCCGCGTCCTGCCGGGCTTCCGTCCGGACTCGAAGATTACCCTTCTCAAGACCCTGAAGGACCAGGCGGAAATTGTCTTCGCCGTCAACGCCGGGGACATTGAGAAGACCAAGGTCCGCGGCGACCTCGGCATTACCTACGACATGGACGTCCTCCGGCTCATTGACGCCTTCACCGCCGAAGGCCTCTTCGTCAGCTCCGTGGTCCTCACCCGCTTCACCGAACAGCCCGCCGCCATTGCCTACGAAAAGAAGCTGCAGGCGCTCGGCGTCAAGGTGTACCGCCACTACCCCATTGAAAACTACCCGGCGGACATTCCGCTCATCGTCTCCGACCAGGGCTTCGGCAAGAACGACTACATTGAGACCTCCCGTCCGCTGGTCGTCGTCACGGCCCCCGGCCCCGGCAGCGGCAAGATGGCCACCTGCCTCTCCCAGCTCTACCACGAGCACAAGCGCGGCATCCGCTCCGGATACGCCAAGTTCGAGACCTTCCCGGTCTGGAACCTTCCGCTGAAGCATCCGGTCAACCTGGCCTATGAAGCCGCCACGGCGGACCTCGACGACGTCAACATGATTGACCCCTTCCACCTGGAAGCGTACGGCGAGACCGTCGTCAACTACAACAGAGACGTGGAAGCGTTCCCTGTTCTGAACGCTATGATGACCAAAATTACCGGTGAATCGCCCTATAAATCCCCAACGGACATGGGAGTCAACATGGTCGGGTTCTGCATCAGCGACGACGCTGTCTGCTGCGAAGCCGCCAACCAGGAAATCCTGCGCCGGTACTACGCCGCCGAGTGTGACGCCCGCAAGGGCAACGCCGACATGGGCCCGGTCCACAAAATTGACCTCCTCATGGGCTCCGCCGGCATTTCCACCGCGGACCGCCCGGTCGTCTCCGCCGCCAACCTCCTGGCCGAACACACCGGCAAGCCGGCAGCGGCCATAGAAATGGAAGACGGCACCATCCTGCGCGGACGCACCACCGACCTTCTCGGCGCCGCCTCCGCCCTTCTGCTCAATGCCCTGAAGTACCTTGCCGGCATTGACGACGCCATCAACCTCATTCCGTCTACGTTCATCCAGCCCATTATGAACCTCAAGACGGGCACGCTCGGGGACACCAACCCGCTCCTGCACATTAATGAAATCCTGATGGCGCTCTCCGTCAACACCATTATTGACCCGAACGCCAAGCTTGCGCTGGAACAGGTCCCGAAGCTCCGCGGACTGGAAGCCCACAGCTCGGTCATCCTCTCGGAAATTGACGAGCGCGTCTTCCGTCAGCTCGGCGTCAACCTCACCTGCGAACCCCGGTATGAGACCCACAAGCTCTACCACAAATAACCGCGCACACCGAAAACACGGAACCAACAAAAACCTCCCGCAAAAGCGGGAGGTTTTTTGAATGTCGGTTGGTGCTTGCGGCCGGCCCGTCCGGCGGACGCTGTCAGCCGAGTGTGAACGTGGAGATCTTCTGACCCGGCTTCAGATGGTCGGAGAGCCAGAGAACTCTCTTCTCACAGTACTCCCGGAGATTATGGACATAATCTTCCCAGGTAATGGTGAAGCTGTAGTCCAGCCGGTACTTGCCGGTGCCCAGAATGGCCATGGCATCCGGCGCCACGACGTATTCCGCACTGATGGAGTTCGAACCGTAGAAATCATTGTTCATGTAGGCCGAGTCCTTCAGGATCTTCTTCTGCTTGGTAATGTTCGCGTCTATGCCCTCAAAGGCTTTTTTGTTCTTGTTGAAAACGTTGCGGACGGCTTCCATGAAGCTCTTGTGCCGTCCCAGCGCCTGCAGAATGTTGACCGGTTCTCTGAAGCCCTGGATACCGATGCTGTCAATGTACCACCGTTCCGCGGTAAGCTGCGCCTGGTCGTCCGAGATGGCGCCGAACTTGTGGATGGTGCGGCCGAAGGCAATGTCAAAGTCCCAGGCAGGACCCGCTTTGAGTTTGTCCTTACTGGTCAAGCCGTCCCGGTGCATAAACAGGCTTCCGGAAAAGCAACTGTAGGTTTTGGAGAGTTCATACATGAGATACATCTTGGCCCAGGAATCCAGGTCAAAGTACTTCTGATACTCCTCCGAGTCATAGTCCAGACAGGCTTTCCACGCATTCAGGAACCACTTTTCAATGGTCTTCGGGGTTTGTCCTGCCGCTTTTGCGTCATTGCCGATGTCACGGATGGTAACCAGATTGTGGTCATCGCCGATTTCGAGGATGCCGGGAAGTTCGAACTGTTTTTTGTCCGGCTGGTTGTCGAATTCCAGACTGTAGCCGCCGTCCGGACAGTTGTAGTCGTTCTTCGGCGTCATGGTGTAGTTGCCGAGGAAGTTGCCGTTGACCCAGAGGTCAATGAGTTCAGCATCCAGACCAATGCCAAGTTCTTTTGCGAAATCAAGGGCAATCTTGTTCCGCAGCATGGAGTTGTCAAAATAACTGCCCAGCAGGGACCATTTGTTGGTCTTGATGCCCTTCATGAGCTTCGTTTTATCCTTGGAGGAATAGGTGCCATCGTCATAGACGGTGAGGTTATATCCCTTTTTCAAGAGCCGGAACGAAGAGTTTCCGCGCCCTTTGAGGCGAATGTACTTTTTCTTATGGTTTCCCACCTTGACGATTCCGTAGCAGGCGGTCTCGTGGTCGCGGTCCAGGTTCACGACGTCGAAGAGCCCTTTGGACTCATCCAGTTCCAGAAACATGGGGCGCACGTTTTTCGACCCCTGGACCGTCCGGATTTTGACCTTCGCAGACTGGCTCCCTTTCTTCAGCGTGTAGGTGTAGCTCTTCCCTGCCGGAGCAAGAGGTGCTTTGCCGCTCTTGTACGTCTTGTCTTTCCGGGACAGTGTCAGTCCGTCAATGTCCCAGGCAAGCCGCAGTTTCTTGACGTTTGCACAACCGGGAAGATACACGGTCCCGCCAAAGCGGGCAAGGTCCATCAGCACGTTGACTTCACTGCGAAGCCCGGCTTTTTTGTCCTTGGCCACATAGAGGTCTGTAGTCAAAAGATTCGACAGGACGGATTCCTGCAGAAGGTCGGTTCCGGGTTGTTTCTCTGGCTCGGCAAAGGAGGGAACCGTCAGCATGCTGCAGATCAGAACCGCCGACAGCAGGACCGAAACCAGGTTTCGCCAAAACTTTTTCATATTCACCAACACCTTTTGCAGTCAAAGTTGTTAATAACATTTTGATTTTAAACTGTTTTTCTTTAAGAAATCTTCACCCCGTGCCGGGTTCTGTTGACATTATTTCTGATAGTTTTCAAGGACTGTGTCAATCAGGAAGTCGACGAGTTCCGGACTGTCGGTCTTCACGAGCGGCCCCAGCAGGTAGTCCGTGATCTGGCTGTTGGCCAGGGCCACGTACCCATGGACGGTGCAGAACCCGCTGAGGAGTTTCATGAGGACCCCTTCTCCGCCTTTGCCGTCGAGAAGTCCGGACTCTTCCGCAACTTCGACAAGGAAGTCCCGGAATCTCATAGCGGCGTCCAGTTCGCGCTTCGCGGCATCCTCGTTCTCTGTGCCTACGTAGTCATAGTACTTGGGC
>ONLO01000149.1 GCA_900318715.1 uncultured Eubacteriales bacterium
GAGGAACTGGCGGAAGCCATTAATTCAACAGAAAAGTTTGAACGGCCCATAACCGCGAAGGATTTTGAGCGGGTCATTGCACAAGGGGAGATGCAGCGGTATGAAAAGAAGCTTACGCTGCCGGTGTCCCGTTTTATACCTGCAATGACCAGGTATGGCTGAGCGAATCGCCCCAAGGCCCGTGTAACCACCACGGGTCTTTTTCTTTGCTTGTTTTTTTGAGACAGAGCGGGGCGGAAATGATACAATAAAGAAAGAGGTGGTTTACGAATGAAGATTCTTGTCATAAACTGCGGGAGTTCATCGCTCAAGTTCCAGCTCATTGACATGACGGACGAATCCGTCCTGGCAAAGGGCGCGTGCGAACGCATTGGAGCCGGCGGGTCCATTACCTGCAGTGCCAACGAACACAAGCTGGAAGCGGAGTATCCCTTGCCGGACCACACCGTGGCGTTTGAGAAAATTAAAGATCTGCTCATGAGCGGGCCGACGAAGGTCATTGACTCGGCGGACGAAGTGGATGCCATAGGGCACCGGATTGTCCAGGGCGGCGACCTCTACAGCAAGAGCGTCCTCATAGATGAGTCGGTCAAGGAAGGCATTGCGTCCCTCATTGACCTTGCCCCGCTGCACAACCCGGCGCACCTGCAGGGCATTGTGGCGGCGGAAGCGGCGTTCCCCGGCGTGCCCATGGCGGCGGTCTTTGACAACGCGTTCCACAGCACCATGCCGCCCAAGGCATACATGTACCCGCTGCCGTACCGGTACTACGAAGAGTTCAAGGTGCGGAAATACGGGTTCCACGGAACGTCCCACCGGTACTGTTACGTGCATCTCCACGGACAGTATCCGCAGTACCGGAAGGTCATGATCTGCCACATTGGCAACGGGTCGTCCATCTGCGCCATCCACAACGGCGAAGTGGTGGAGACGTCCATGGGCATGACGCCGCTGGACGGGTTCATTATGGGCACGCGCTGCGGCTCCATTGACCCGGCGGTGGTCACGTACATCCAGGAGAAAGACGGCCTGACGCCGGAGGAAATGAATGACATAATGAACAAGAAGTCCGGCCTGCTCGGCGTCTCCGGCGTGTCCTCGGACATGCGGGACCTCCGGCAAGCGGCCAACCGCGGGAACGAACGCGCGCAGCTGGCCCTGGACCTCATGTACTACCAGATTGCCATGCGCATTGGCTCCTACATTATTGCGCTCGGCGGCATGGATGCCCTGGTCTTTACGGCCGGCATCGGCGAGAACACACCCATTACGCGCACCATTGTCTGCGACTACCTCAAGTTCATGGGCTGCATTCTGGACGAGGACAAGAACCAGGAAGCCATTGGCAAGGAGATGAAGATCAGCGCGCCGGAGTCCAAAATTGATGTGTTCGTCATACCGACCAACGAGGAACTCATGATTGCGCGGGACACATATCACCTGGTGTCGGCGCTGTAAACCCGGAGAGGAGGTTGCACTTATGGCAAACATGAAAGTGGAAGTGGTCTCCCTTGTTACCACCGACAGCAAACAGACCAATCTGGAAAACTTCCTCCGCTACATGGATGACGCGGCCGAAAACGGCGTGGACCTCATCATGTTCCCGGAGTACTCCCTGACCGGTCTGCCGGACCGGATCAGCATGAATGTCCTGGTCCCGGAGGAAAAGGCGCATTTCGAGGCCAATGCCGAATTCATTCCGGAGGGCCCGACGGTGTCCGCCGTCATGGAGCGTGCGAAAGAGCGGAACCTCTACGTCTGCTGGACCATGATGGAGCAGGACAAATACTACAGCGGCCGCATTTACAACACGGCCGTGCTGGTGGGTCCGGAAGGGCTGGTGGGTACGTATAGGAAGGTGCATCGCGCAGGAACGGAAGCATTGTGCTTCTGCAAGGGCGATTCAGCCTCTGACGTATTCGACACCCCCTTCGGAAAAGTAGGGTTCATCATCTGCTTTGACAAGCTCTTCCCGGAGACGGTCCGGGAGCTGAAGCTGAAGGGCGCGGAAATCATCCTGTCGCCCACGGCGTGGCCCGGACTGGACCGCCGGCTCGGGAACCTGGACCCGTCCATGCAGCTTTACCGGTACGCCGGCCCGACCCGTGCGGTGGAGAACGGCGTGGTATACATTGACGCCAACCTGGGGGCGCGGCCCGGACAGAACGGCTCGGCGCAGGGCGGCCACCCGCGCATTGTGGATGCCATGGGGCGGTACCTGACAGAAGGCAGCTGGGACGAGGGCAAGTTTATTGCGGAAATTGACCCGCAGGCCTCCATTGCCGAATACTACGACCACCTGCGGCTGAGCAAGGAGCAGCATCTGAAGCTCCTGCAGCGGCAGCAGGAGGTCTTCGAGAAAACGCACCTGTTCTGGGAAACGGTGCGGATCAACATAGGGTTCTACGGCAACGCGCTCGGGAAGACGGCGCTGGACCTGGGGAACGCTCTGCTGTTCAAGTATGTGCTGAAGAAATGAAATGAAAGGATTTCGTTTATGAAAAAAGTAGTTATCTTTGGCGGCGGCTCGGGCCTGTCCCAGCTGCTCAAAGGCATGGTCCAGTTCCCGTGGGACGTGACCGCGGTCGTCAGCATGTCGGACGACGGCAAGAGCACCGGCGCGCTGCGCAAGGAATTCGATATTCCGGCGGTCGGCGACATTACCAAGGTCCTCATGACCATGTCGGACATGCCGGAGGAAGTCAAGGACCTGTTCAATTATCGCTTCAGCTGGGACTCGAGCCTCAGCGGGCACTCCATTAAGAACCTCATTATGACGGCGGCGCTGGAAATGAAGGGGGACTTTGCCCATTCGCTTCCCATCCTCTGTGACCTCCTGGACGTCAAAGGCAAGATCCTGCCCGTGACGGAGGACAACGTCGACCTCATTGGGGTCACGACCTCCGGAAAAGAGATCATCGGCGAGGCGGAAATTACGCAGGCGCGCAGCCATATTGCGGAACTGCGGTACTCCAAGCCGGTGCACGTGACGCCGGCGGTGCTGGCCGCCATGGCGGAGGCCGACCTCATTGTGTTCAGCTCCGGTTCCCTGGTGACAAGCATTATGCCGAACATTATTGTTCCGGAAATTCAGGAGGCGGTTGCGGCGTCCCCGGCCAAGGTCATGTATGTCTGCAACATTATTACCCAGCCCGGTGAGACGGACGGGTTCTCGGTCAGCCGGCACGTGGACGCGCTGGAGCAGTATCTCGGCAAGGGCGCCATTGATGTGGTCATTGCCAACAACGAGATCCTGCCCGAAGACGTCCTGTACCTGGCGCGCGAGGAGTCCAAGGAACAGGTTGCTCTGGATCGCCTGACCCTGCAGGACCACGGCGTGGAACTCATTGACGACGCCATCTGGACCGTGGATGACAACTTCATCCGGCACGACGCGCTGAAGAC
>ONLO01000150.1 GCA_900318715.1 uncultured Eubacteriales bacterium
GGTTATACAAATTGGCCATCCGGATCATCCTTTCTCCAGGAAAATTCGATATGCATTTTAGCATAGTTGCGGGGTTTCGGCAAATGGGAGATTCCCGGATTCCGGTCCGGGCTGAAAGGTCGGATGACCGAAAAACGCGAAACATTCAAAAACGGTCAAAAAAATGGAAGCCTGCATTGTCATATCCTCCAGAAACTCCGTGGAAAGCGCACTAGATTGAACGAAACTGAATGAAACTGAATGAAATTGCTTGAATTAAGGCGGAAACGTTCTATAATAGTAATTAGTGATAAGGAACCCATACGAACCGGAATCCGAAGGAGGGACCCCGAATGTCCATGCTGACCCAGCAACGGCGGGAAGAAATCCTTCGGATTTTGAATGAGAACGGGGCGGTTACCGTCACGGAACTTACGGCGGTGCTGGATGCGTCCGAGAGCACCATCCGCCGGGACCTCATTGCCATGGACCAGAAGGGTCTGCTCAACAAGGTCCACGGCGGCGCCACGGCAGCCGACCATCAGTTCCTGCACTATGAACTGGCATTTGACGAGAAGATCAACGAACACGTGGAGGAGAAGCGGCGCATTGCCGCCTATGCCGCCGGGCAGATCCAGGACAGCGACTTCGTCTATCTGGACGCCGGCACCACTACATTTTTAATGATTGATTTTATTACGGCCAAAAACGCCGAGTTCATGACCAACGGCCTGGCCCATGCCACCGAGCTTGCCAAGCGCGGGTTCACCGCGTACATGGTCGGCGGTGCGCTCAAGGCGTCCACCGAGGCGGTCGTCGGACTGGCCGCCGCGCAGAACCTGGAGAAATTCAACTTCTCCAAAGCCTTCATGGGGGCCAACGGCATTGACCTCCGGCGCGGCTACAGCACACCGGACCCGGACGAGGCCTTCCTGAAGTCCAAAGCCATTGAGCAGGCCTTCGTGTCGTACGTGGTGGCCGACTCCAGCAAATTCGGCAAAGTTTCCACGGTCACGTTCTCGCCGCTGGACTCGTCCGCCATTATTACGGACGCGCTGCCGGAAAAAATCTACGGGGAACACACGGTCGTCAAGATCGTTTCCTGAAATACATTCACACCGAAAGCAAATATCTTTCAGAAAAGGAGGTATGCGAACGAAATGGTTTATACCGTAACGCTCAACCCCGCACTGGATTACATTCTCCGGCTGCCGTACGTCGGCTCGGAAGACATTAACCGTGCGGAAACCGCTCAGATTCTTTACGGCGGAAAGGGCATCAATGTTTCTCTGGTGCTCTCGCGGCTCGGCGTTGACAATGTGGCCCTCGGCTTTGCCGCCGGATTCACCGGCAACGAGCTGGAGCGCCTTCTCCATGAGGACGGGTACAAGACGGACTTCGTCCACACCAAGGAAGGCATTACCCGCATTAACGTCAAGATCTTCGCCCAGGAGCAGTTTGACGTCAATGCTCCCGGCCCGAACGTGACGGAAGAGGATGTAGAGGCTCTCTATGAGAAGCTGGACAAACTGACGGAAGGCGACGTACTCATCCTGTCCGGTGCCATCCCGCCGAATGTTCCGTCCAACACGTATGAGGAAATCCTGAAGCGCCTGGAAGGCCGCGGCATCCGTTTTGTGGTCGACGCCGAAGGGGAAATCCTCCTGAAGGCACTGGCCTACAAGCCGTTCCTCATTAAACCCAACCATCATGAAATTTCCGCCATCTTCAACGACGATGTCAAAAAGACGGATGACGAGAAGATTGTGAAGTACGCCAAAGAGCTCCAGAAGATGGGTGCCGTCAATGTCCTGGTCAGCCGCGGCGGCGCCGGCGCAACCCTGGTGGATGAAAACGGGGACGTGTTCACCCTGGGTGTTTATCCGGGCGGACCCTGCGTCAACAACGTCGGATGCGGCGACTCCATGGTTGGCGGCTTCGTGGCCGGCTATGAGCGCAAGCAGGACTATGACTATGCCTTCCGGCTCGGCAGCTCGGCCGGAAACGCCACGGCCTACTGTGACGGTATTGCACAGGGCGAGGCCATTGAGGAAATCTATAACAACTATTTCAGCGAACAGAGCATGTAACGCTGACGGTTCCCCTGAAGTAGTTGAATAGTATACGTTATTTTCAATTCTAATTTTGAAGAGGTGTATCCATGAGAATCAAAGATTTGCTGAAACTGGATGCCATTGAGCTCGGCGTAAAAGTAGCGGACAAAGCTGCTGCCATTGACAAGCTCGTTGCACTCCAGGACAAAGCCGGCAACCTGACCGACATAGACGGTTACAAAGCTGCCATTCTCAAGCGTGAGAGTGAGAGCACGACCGCCATCGGCGAAGGCCTTGCCGTTCCCCACGCCAAGACGGCGGCCGCCAAGAAGGCCGGCCTTGCCGCCATGACGGTTCCGGATGGTGTCGACTATGACGCTCCGGACGGAAAAGCCAGCGACCTCCTGTTCATGATTGCCGCTCCGGAAGGCGCCGGCGACGAACATCTGGAGATCCTGTCCCGCCTGATGGTCATGCTGATGGATCCGGACTTCTCCGCGAAACTCCGTGCCGCGAAGACGCCGAAAGAGTTCCTGAACATCATCAACAAGCAGGAAGCCCTCAAGTATCCGGAAGAAGCCGAAGAAGAGGCTCCGGCCGAAGAGGCTCCGGAGAAGAAAGCACCGGCCAAGAAAGCCCCGGCGAAGAAGGCTCCGGCCAAAAAAGCCGCTGCTGCTGCCGCTGCCGCTGCTCCGGCCGCTGCCGCTGCCGCCGCTGCCACCGGCTACAAACTCCTTGCCGTTACGGCCTGCCCGACTGGTATTGCTCATACCTACATGGCAGCCGAAGCCCTGGAGCAGGCCGGTAAGAAACTCGGCCTTCCGCTCAAAGCGGAGACCAACGGTTCCGGCGGCGCCAAGAACGTTCTGACTGCCGAAGAAATTGCGGCAGCCGACGGCATCATTATTGCTGCGGACAAGAACGTTGACATGGCCCGCTTTGACGGCAAACCGGTCGTCAAAGTTCCGGTTTCCGACGGCATCAACAAGCCCGAAGAACTCATTCAGAGAATTGTGGACGGCAAAGCCGCCATTTACCACGCAGAGGGCGGCGCAGCCGCTGCTGCAAGCGCCGATCTCGGCGGCGAGAGCACCTGGCACAAGGTCTACAAGCACCTGATGAACGGCGTTTCCCACATGCTTCCGTTCGTCGTCGGCGGCGGTATCCTGATTGCCATTGCCTTCCTGATTGACACCATTGCCGGTGTCGACGCCAGCCAGGTCATGGGCGACTTCGGTACCGTGACCCCGGCCGCTGCCTGGTTCAAGACCATCGGCGGTGCTGCGTTCGACTTCATGCTTCCCATCCTGGCCGGCTTCATTGCCATGTCCATTGCGGACCGTCCCGGCCTTGCCGTTGGTATGGTCGGCGGCTACCTGGCGAAAGTCGGTGCCACCTGGGCCGCTCCCGGCGGACAGGATGTTTCCGCCGGTTTCCTCGGCGCACTCCTTGCCGGTTTCCTGGCCGGTTACATTGTCAAATGGCTCCAGAAGATTACCGAAAAACTTCCGAAGTCCCTCGACGGTATCCGTCCCATGCTCATCTATCCGCTCTGCGGTATTGCCCTTATTGCCGTTGTCATGTGCACGGTTGACCCGGTCATGATCTGGCTCAACACCGGCATTGCAAAAGCCCTTACCGCTCTCTATTCGAAGAACCTCACCGTTCTGCTCGGTCTCCTGCTTGGTCTCATGATGGCTACGGACATGGGCGGCCCCATCAACAAGGCTGCTTATCTGTTCGGTACCGGCATGCTTGCCACCGCACAGACCGTTTCGGATCCCGCCACGCAGCAGGCCTGCTACATTATGATGGCCTGCGTCATGATCGGCGGCATGGTTCCTCCCATTGCCATTGCCCTGGCCTGCCAGCTCTTCCCGCAGAAGTTCACCGCAGCCGAGCGCGCAACGGCTCCGACCAACTATGTCATGGGTCTCTCCTTCATTACCGAAGGTGCCATTCCGTTTGCCGCAGCTGACCCCGGCCGCGTCATTCCGTCCATGATGGTCGGTTCCGGTATTGCCGGCGCTCTCTGCGCCCTGTTCGGATGCACCCTGATGGCGCCTCACGGCGGTATCTTCGTCTTTGCAACCGTCGGCAGATGGTATCTCTATCTGCTTGCACTGGCCGTCGGTGCCATTGCCGGTATGTTCATGCTCGCCCTCCTGAAGAAGGACGTCATGACCAAGGAAGAAGTTGCTGCGGAAAAGGCAGCTCTGAAAGCCAAGAAATAAGCTGCCGGACTGGTCAGCGCAATCAATAGTAAGAAAGGAACATGACCTATGGTTTCGCAAGCAACAAAAGTTATTAACAAAGAAGGATTCCACATGCGTCCCGCGAACTACTTCATCAAAGAGATGTCGAAGTTCGACGCCGACGTCACCATCGTATTCAACGGGAAAGACGTCAATGCGAAATCCATTATGAACATTATGGCTGCCTGCATTAAGTTCGGCAGCGAGATTGAAATTAAGTGCGACGGTCCGGAAGAGAACGAAGCTCTTGCCAAGGCCATTGAGCTGGTCGAGAGCGGACTCGGTGACGCCGAATAAGGCAGCACACCGGATTCGAAACTGAATACCCCAACGCCGGCCGGGTTCCGAACGGAGCCCGGCCGGTTTCGTTTTGCCGCCGGCCGCAGACCGCCGATTGGGCATATAGATAAACAGAAACCGCGCAACTTTTTGGAAATTCGTCTAAAATACCAAATGACTTTTTATGAAAATTGCAATATAATGAAAGCCAATTCAGGAGGTGTTGCCGTTCGTGGCCGAGAAGACTATCCAATTCGACAACTATGAGCACGTTGCCGAGCTGTTCGGCAGCTTTGACGAGAATATCCGGATCCTCGAACAGGAGTATGACGTTACCGTGGTCAGCCGCGGCGGTCAGCTGAAAGTGTCCGGGGAGGAGTCTGCCGTGGAGCAGGCATCCCGTGCCATAGACGGAATGGTCCTTCTTCTCGAAAAGGGCGAAACGCTGAATGAGCAGAACATCCGCTACGTCATGTCCATGACGGCGGAGGGCTCCGGCAGCAAGCTTGCCAAGCTCATGAACGACTGCATCTGCATTACGTCCCGCGGCAAACCGGTCAAGGCCAAGACGCTCGGCCAGGAGACCTACGTGAATGCCATCCGTGACAACACCGTTGTCTTCGGCATCGGCCCGGCCGGCACCGGCAAAACCTACCTTGCCGTGGCCATGGCCGTCAAGGCCTTCAAGGCCAAAGAGGTCAACCGCATTATCCTGACCCGCCCGGCCGTGGAAGCCGGCGAAAGCCTCGGCTTCCTGCCCGGTGACCTCCAGCAGAAGGTCGACCCGTACCTGCGCCCGCTGTACGACGCCCTCTTTGACATGCTCGGGCCGGACAGCTTCCAGCGCCAGCTGGAACGGGGGACCATTGAGGTGGCCCCGCTGGCCTACATGCGCGGCCGTACGCTGGACGACAGCTTCATTATTCTGGACGAAGCCCAGAACACGACCCCGGAGCAGATGAAGATGTTTCTGACCCGCCTCGGCGCCGGCTCCAAAGCCGTTGTCACAGGCGACATTACCCAGATAGACCTTCCCGGCGGAAAGCGGTCCGGCCTGGAGGAGGTCACCCGGATCCTCAAGGGGATTGACGGCATTGAGACCGTGACCTTTGATGCCCGCGACGTCGTCCGGCATCATCTGGTCCAGGAAATTGTCAATGCCTACGAACGCTACAACAAGGCTCAGGAAAAGAAGGAGACTTCCCGTTCCCGTAAGCCCGTGAATCGCCCGGACAGAGGCAAGAAATAATCAGAAGGAGCGCAGTACCATGGCTTATAAAGTGAAAGTCGTCATTACCAATGACCAGAAGTCCGTCAAGGTCCCGAAGGGCCTCCGCATGCTGATCCGCCGCTGCTGCACCGCAGTGCTTGTCATGGAGGAATTTAAGGGCGATGCAGAAGTTTCCGTCCGCATCGTCGACAACGAAAAGATCCGCGAACTGAACAAGACCTACCGCAACATTGACGCATCCACGGATGTCCTGTCCTTCCCGCTCGGCGTGGACGGCAAATACGACGTCAACCTCTCCACCGGCGAGGCCGAACTCGGCGACATTGTCCTGTCCCTGGAAACCGCCATGGAGCAGGCCGAACGGTACGGTCACTCGCTGGACCGCG
This sequence comes from uncultured Eubacteriales bacterium, assembly GCA_900318715.1. Classification (GTDB taxonomy): domain Bacteria; phylum Bacillota; class Clostridia; order Oscillospirales; family Acutalibacteraceae; genus RUG420. The sequence goes on from ONLO01000150.1 coordinate 6,185, forward strand.
AAGTCGGCTACCTGACCGTTCACTCCATGCTGCACCTGCTGGGCTACGACCATGAGAACGGCGGCCTGGAACTGGTCCGCATGCGCGAAAAGGAAGAGAAGGCGCTGGCCGAGCTGGGCCTGTCCCGCAACGGCAACTACTATATGGAGGACGAAAGAGTCTGACATGAACACTCCGGAAACCAAGACCGCGTTCGTGGCCATTGTCGGCTGTCCGAACGTGGGAAAATCGTCCCTGCTCAACCGGATGATCGGCCAGAAGGTGGCCATTGTCACGAGCAAACCCCAGACCACGCGCACCCGCATTATGGGCGTCCTGACGCTGGACGAGACGCAGCTGGTCTTTACGGACACCCCGGGGTATCATCGCCCGCACAACAAACTGGGGGAGAAGATGAACCAGGCGGTGTCGGACAGCATTTCGGGCGTGGACGCCTGCCTCTTCGTCGTGGAGCCCCGCGGGGAGCTGCGGCCGGAAGAACAGGAGCTGCTGCGGAAATTCCGTCAGCAGGACATGCCGGTGGTGCTGGCCATCAACAAGATTGACACCGTGGAGAACAAGCAGGACCTGGCGCTGCGCATTGCCGCCCTGAGTGCGCTCTACAACTTTACGGCTGTGGTGCCTGTCTGTGCTGTCAAGGGCGATGGAGTGGACGAGCTTTTGCAGGAGCTGACGGCGCTTGCCGAGCCCTCCGTTCATTACTTCCCGGACGATGCACTCACGGACCAGCCCGAACGCGTCATTGCGGCCGAAATCATCCGCGAAAAGATGCTCCGGCTGCTCCAGGACGAAGTCCCGCACGGCACGGCCGTCAGCATGGAGCGCTTCTCGGAGCGCGAAGACCGGGACCTCCTGGACCTGGAGGCAGTCATCTACTGCGAACGGGAGAGCCACAAGGGCATTATCATTGGCAAGAAGGGCGCCATGCTCAAGAAGATTTCCACGTATGCCCGCGAGGACATGGAGAAGTTCTTCGGCTGCCAGGTGAACCTGCACTGCTGGGTCAAGGTCAAAGAAGGGTGGCGGGACCGCGACTCCCTCATCCACAACTTCGGCCTGGACTAAAAACTCATAGAACCCAAAAGCTCTGTTTTGACAGGGCTTTTCTTTTTGCCGTTTTTTTGCCCGGCTTTTTACTGAGGACAGCCCGGCGGCCTCCCACAGAGCAAGACAGCCCGATGGCCTCCCACCGGGCTGTCTTTTACGAAGCGCGGCTGTCTTTACTTTATAAGAGATTTTCCTTAAAATAAGTGTCAGATGTTAAGTGCCGAAGAGGGGGTGAGCGTATGCGGTCGGAAGCCGTCAAAGTCCAGACCGCCGGGCTGGTCGTCAAAGAGCAGAACGTCGGTGAGTCGGACCGTCTCATTACCATCCTGACGGCCAAATACGGCCTCATCCGCGCCTTCGTCCACCGGGCCAAGAACGTGAAGAGCAACTTAGTGTCCAGCACCCAGCTGCTCTGCTACTCGGACTTCACGCTCTATCAGGGAAAGACCGCTTATACCGTCGGTTCCGCCCGGGTGAAGAATGTGTTCTTCGGCCTGCGGGAAGACATTGAGGCGCTGTCGGCGGCCATGTACCTGACGGAGCTGTTCGGCAACCTGGCGCCGGAGAACTCCGACGCGGAAGACCTGCTGCGGCTGCTCCTCAATTCGCTGTACCTGCTGGCGGAGCACAAGAAGCCCGTGAAGCAGATTAAAGCCGTGGCGGAGCTGCGCGGCCTCTCGGACGCCGGCTACATGCCGGACCTGGTGGCCTGCCGGGACTGCGGCGCGTTCGAGACGCCCCGCATGGTCTTCAACCCCGTCACCGGCAGCCTCCGCTGTGAGGACTGCGGCGCCGGCGCACCCGGGCTTCTGCTGAGCCTCAGCGCCGTGACCGCCATGCGCCACATCATCTACAGCGACGCCCCGAAGGTCTTCCAGTTTGCGCTGTCCGACGCCGCCCTGCCCGAACTCAGCATGGCCGCCGAACAGTACGCCCTGCAGCAGACCGGGCGGACGTACAAGACCCTGGACTTTTACCACTCGCTCCCGGAGAGCTAAAGGAGAAACATAGATTATGCCCATGGAAAACCGCCATTATCTGGCACTGGAACTGGACCGGATCCTGGAGAAGCTTGCGGCCCTGACGTCCTGTGAGGACGCAAGGGAGCGGGCCTTCGCCGTGCGCCCTGCGGACAATCTGCAGGAGGCCCGGGACCTGCTGCAGGAGACCACCGACGCCCACATGCTGCTGGCCAAGTTCGGCGGCCCGTCCTTCGGCGGCCTGACGAACGTCAACAACCGGCTGTACATTGCCTCCACCGGCGGCGTCCTCTCCATGGGGGACCTGCTGTCCGTCGGCGCCACGCTGCGCGCCATCCGCGCGCTGGACAGCTGGTACTCGTCCTGCGAAGGCGTGGACACGTCCCTGACCCGTTACTTTGAGAGCCTCACGCCCCAGAAGCATCTGGAGGACCGGATCTTCGCCTGCATTTTGTCGGAGGACCGGATGGACGATCATGCATCGCCCACGCTCTACGACATCCGCCGTTCCCTGCTCCGCCAGGAGAGCAAGATCCGCGACCAGCTGGACCACATCATCCATTCCCCGCACAACGCCACCGTCCTGCAGGACACCATTGTCACCATGCGCAACGGGCGGTTCGTGGTCCCGGTCAAACGGGAGCACCGCACGGAAATTGCGGGTCTCGTCCAGGACACCTCGGACTCCGGCGCCACGGTCTTCATTGAACCCATGGCGGTCGTGGAGGCCAACAACAAGATCCGTGAGCTGAAGGGCCAGGAGCAGGAGGAGATGGAGCGCATTCTGGCCGAACTCTCCGACGAGGCCGGCGACATCTACAACGAAACGAAACTCAGCTACGACTCCGCGGTCGAGCTGAACGTCATCTTTGCCAAGGCCCACCTGGCGTATTCCATGAAGGCCACGGCCCCGCACCTGAACGCCGAGGGCATTGTGGACCTCCGGGCGGCCCGCCATCCGCTCATTGACCCGAAGACCGTCGTGGCAACCGACATCCGCCTCGGCGAAGACTTCGACACGCTGGTCATTACCGGCCCGAACACCGGCGGTAAGACGGTCTCCATTAAGACCATCGGCCTGCTGACCCTGATGGCGGCGGCTGGACTCATGATCCCCTGCGCGGACGAGAGCAAAATTGCGGTCTTCCGTCACGTCTATGCGGACATTGGCGATGAACAATCCATTGAACAGTCCCTCTCCACCTTCTCGGGCCACATGTCCAACATTGTCGGCATACTGCAGGAGGCGGATGAACACTCCCTTGTTCTCATTGACGAACTGGGCGCCGGCACGGACCCCGTCGAGGGCGCGGCGCTGGCCATTGCCATCCTGGAGCAGCTGCATGCCCAGGGTGCAAAGATTGCCGCCACGACCCACTACGCGGAACTCAAGGCGTATGCCCTGCAGAACCCGCGCGTGGAGAATGCCTCCTGTGAATTCGACATTAAGACGCTGTCGCCGACGTACCGGCTCATCATCGGTGCGCCGGGACGCTCCAACGCGTTTGCCATTTCCGAGCGCCTGGGCATGCCCCCCGGCGTCGTGGACCGCGCCCGGGACCTGGTCTCCGAGGAGAACACCGAGTTCGAGTCCGTCGTGGAGAAGCTGGAACAGAGCCGCGCGGCCCTGGAGACGGAGCGGGAGAAGGCCGAACAGACCTCCCGCCGCGCCGAACGGGAGAAGCGGGAAGCCGAAGACCTCAGAAGCAGCATTGAGCAGCTGAAGGAGAACGAGGTGAAGAAGGCCCGCGAGGAAGCGCAGCGCATTGTGGAAAAGGCGCGCCGGGAAGCGGCCGTCTTCATGGACGACCTCGACCGCCTGAAGAAGGAAAAGAAAAAAGTGGCCGATCTGTCCCAGCTCTCGGCCGACGCCAAGCGGACCATCCGCCGGCACGAAGGGGAACTGGACGACATTACGAACCCCATTACCGCCCTGGCCGAGGACGACGACTACGTCCTGCCGCGGCCGCTGCAGGTGGGCGACACCGTCATTGTGGCGGACCTCGCCGAGCCCGCGGAAGTAACGGCGGTGGATGAGAAGAAGGGCGTGGCCGAAGTGACCGCCGGACTCATCCGGACCCGGGTGCCCATTTCCAAACTGCGCCTCGACGAACAGCGGACCGCCAGCAAACAGCGGGCGAAAGAGGCGGCGAACAAGCCGCGCTCGGGCGCCGGCCGCATGCCGTCAGACCGCGGCATCAACCAGAACGTCAGCACGACGGTCGACCTGCGCGGCATGACCGCGGACGAGGCCATCCTGACGCTTGACCGGTTCCTCGACCTGCAGCTGCGGGTCGGCATTGCCGAGTTCACCATTATCCACGGCAAGGGTAGCGGCGTGCTGCGCAAGGCGGTGGCCCAGTACCTCAAGAAGAACCCGCAGGTCAAGGAGTTCCGGCTCGGCACCTTCGGGGAAGGCGAGGACGGCGTCACCATTGTCCGCCTGAAGTAGGGACGTTCCGAAAAGGGCCCGAAACGGAAAATGTGAAAAATTTTTTAACAAAAGATTATGGCTGGCTGCACCCCTGCAGCCAGCCTCATTTTGTCCAGATTTTGTGTAAAGAAACGAGCTTTACACAAGGGGTGGAAACCGAAGCCGTGCAGCCGGAAAACAAGGGTCCGTTCCGGCCCTGGTTGTCCGGTGTTTTGGGACTTGACTTGACCCGCCATTGCTTTTATAATAACTAGGCGTCGTGTAAAGAAATTTTCTTTACAGACAGGGGACCAAATATCAAAACAAGGGGGGTACGGCCATGGCAAAAGACTTTGAGACCATCAACATTCTCATGGACTTTTACGGCGACATGCTGACGGAACGGCAGAGCACGTTCCTGGAATACTACTATGTCGACGACTTGTCGCTGGCCGAAATTGCCGAGAACGAAGGCATTACCCGCCAGGGCGTCCGGGACGCCATTAAACGGGCCGAGGCCCAGCTCTTCGAAATGGAGGAGCGGCTCGGTCTGGCACGCCGGTTCAAGGAGGTCCGCAAAGGCCTCGAGGAAATCAACGAGTGTGCCGACAAGATCAACGAGTACAACATGCGCACCGGCCTGTCCCGGGACATTAATGACGCAGTTGTCAAAATAAAGTTCATTACGGAGTCGCTCAGCGAATGAGCGCCTTAACCATCTAGAGTAAGGAGCGTCGTATGGCATTTGAAGGATTGTCCGACCGGCTCGAAAACGCGTTCAAGCGTCTGAAGAGCAAGGGCTCCCTGACCGAATCCGACGTCCGGGAGGCCATGCGGGAAGTCCGGCTTGCATTACTGGAAGCCGACGTCAGCTACAAAGTTGCCAAGGACTTCACCGCCAAAGTGACGGAACGCGCCATTGGCGCGCAGGTCATGTCCAGCCTGACCCCGGCACAGATGGTCATTAAGATCGTCAACGAGGAACTGACCGAGCTCATGGGCGGGACCGAGACCCGGCTGGCCAGCGCCAGCCATCCGCCGACCATTGTCATGATGTGCGGCCTGCAGGGTTCCGGTAAAACCACCCACTGTGCCAAAATTGCAAAGAAGCTCAAAGCGGACGGCCACCGTCCTCTGCTGGTAGCCTGTGACGTCTACCGTCCGGCCGCCATCAAACAGCTTCAGGTCGTCGGCGAAAAGGCCGGCGTGCCGGTCTTCGAACGCGGCCAGGGCGACCCGGTCGAAATTGCGAAGGAAGCGGTTCGTTACGCAAAGGACCAGGGCGACGACTACGTCTTCATTGACACCGCCGGCCGCCTGCACGTAGACGAAGAGCTCATGCAGGAGCTGCAGAACATCAAGGCTGCGGTCCACCCGCATGAAATCCTTCTCGTCGTGGACTCCATGACCGGTCAGGACGCTGTCAACGTGGCGTCCTCGTTCAACGACCAGGTCGGCATTGACGGCATTGTCCTCACCAAGCTCGACGGTGACACCCGCGGCGGTGCGGCCCTGTCCGCCCGCGCCATTACCGGCAAACCCATTAAGTTCGCCGGCACCGGCGAAAAGCTCGACGACCTGGACGTGTTCCATCCCGACCGGATGGCCAGCCGGATCCTCGGCATGGGCGACATGCTCTCGCTCATTGAAAAAGCGGAACAGCAGTTCTCCGACGAAGAGGCTGCCAAGCTGGAAAAGCGGTTCCGCAAGAACAAATTTGACCTCAATGACCTGCTTGACAATCTGCAGAGAGTCCGCAAGCTCGGCTCCATGCAGGACGTCCTCGGTATGCTGCCGGGCATTGGCAAACAGGCAAAAGATATCGAGGTGGATGAGAAGGCGTTCGACCGGACGCAGGCCATCATCCTCTCCATGACGCCGGAGGAGCGGGCCAAACCCGAAATCCTCAACGCGTCCCGCAAACGCCGGATTGCGGCCGGATGCGGCATGAAGGTAGAGGATGTCAACCGGCTTCTCACCCAGTACAAGCAAATGCAGAAGATGTTCAAGCAGATGAACAGCAAAAAGTCGCGGAAATATCTCAACCGGCTCGCTGCCAGCGGCAGTCTGAACGATCTGAACAACATCGACTACAGCAAACTCGGTCTTTGACCAGAAACCATCTTATATTTTGGAGGAAGAAAACCATGGCAGTTAAAATCAGACTCAGAAGAATTGGTGCAAAGAAAGCCCCGGCTTACCGTGTGGTCGTCGCCGACTCCAGATTCCCGCGTGACGGAAGATTCATTGAGGAAATCGGCTTCTATGACCCGACCAAAGAGCCGCCCGTCATTCGCATTGACGCGGAGAAAGCACAGCAGTGGATCAAGAATGGCGCACAGCCGACCGACACGGTCCGCTCTCTTCTGAAGAAGGCTGGAGCCATCCAGTAAACCCCGGAGGAAACTGAATATGCGTGAACTGTTGATCTACATTGCCCAGGGCCTTGTGGATGACCCTTCTGCAGTTACCGTCGACGTGGATGAGCCGAACGAGAATGGTGTCACCGTATACCATCTCCATGTGGCTCCGGACGACATGGGCAGAGTCATCGGCAAACAGGGCCGGATTGCAAAAGCCATACGTACGGTTATGAGAGCTTCGGCCAACCGGAACGAAACCCGTATTGCTGTTGAAATCGACTGAGAAAGCCAGGCTGTCCCGGAGTGAGACAGCCTGTTTCTTTTTGCGGAGGCATTCATGAAACTGAAGTTTCTGGAACTTGGAAAAATTGTCGGGACCCATGGGGTGCGCGGAGAACTCCGTGTGGACCCCTGGGCTGATTCAGCGGACTACTTTTCAAACTTCTCCACCGTTTACCTCAGTGCGGACGGAGAGAAGCCGTGTCATGTGGTCCGTGCGCGTCCGCACAAGAACCTGGTCCTCCTGACCCTGGAGGGGGTCGGCACCGTGGAAGAGGCGGAAGCCCTGCGCGGAACGGTCCTCTACGTGGACCGGGACGAGGCGCCGCTGCCCGAAGGCCGGGCCTTTGTGGCGGAGCTCATCGGCTGCACGGTGCAGGATGCGGAGGACCCGGACAAGGTGTACGGCGTCATTGCCGACATCTACAACCGCGGGGCCTCGGACATCTGGGCCGTCCGGAAAGACGGCAGGGAGTACCTGATGCCGGCGGTCCCGGACCTCATTGCGTCCTCGGACGTGGAGGCCGGCGTCGTCCGGGTGCGGCCAATTCCCGGAATCTTTGACGACCAGGCGGAGGAACTGTAATGCGGATTGATATCCTGACCCTGTTCCCGGACATGTGTGAGACCGTGCTCTCCGAGAGCATCATCGGCCGCGCCCGCGAGGCCGGCCATGTGGACATTGCGTGTCACAATATCCGGGACTACACGGAAGACAAGCACAACCGGGTGGACGACTACCCGTACGGCGGCGGGACCGGCATGGTCATGCAGGCCCAGCCCATCTATGACTGTTACGAAGACGTCTGCAAAAAAGCCGGTGCCGGTCACCTGCACCTCATCTATATGACGCCGCAGGGCAGGACCCTGACGCAGAGCCGCGTCCGGGAACTGGCGGAGTTCGACCATCTGGTCATCCTCTGCGGCCACTACGAGGGCGTGGACGAGCGGGTCCTCGACGAACTCGTGGACGAGGAAATCTCCATTGGGGACTACGTCCTGACCGGCGGGGAACTGCCGGCCTGCATTCTGGCGGACAGCATCTGCCGGATGCTGCCGGGCGTTCTGGCAAATGACGAGGCCTTTCAGCAGGAGAGCCATTACGGCCATCTGCTGGAGTATCCGCAGTATACCCGGCCGGCGGAGTGGCACGGCCGAGAGGTCCCGGAGGTCCTTTTGTCCGGCGACCACGCCAAAGTGGACCGCTGGCGCCTGGAACAGGCCGTTTCCCGGACGCACGAACGGCGCCCGGATCTTCTGGAGGCCGCAGACCTGACGCCGGACGAGGCGGAAATCCTGCGTACGCTGACGGAAGAATGAGAACCACTAGATATTGTGTAACTTATCAAAAAGCCCACCATGATTGGTTTTTTCGGCCCTTTTTTCCTCGTCGAATGGTGCAAACGAGCCGAAAAAAACTGTGAAATAATGACAAACATTTCGTTTGGAACGGGGAAATGTTTGTCCGCTCGAACGAAGTTTTTTAAAATGCCGTTTTTCGCTGCTTTTTTCGTTGACGGAGCATATCTTTGAGATTATAATTGTCAAGACATTTGAAGAAACGGGGTTTGCCCTGCGTTTTTTCAAATCTTCTCAATGCTTATCAAATGAATGAATCATTTTCATGTGAGGGAATTGCTATGTATGTAAAAAACGTTAAGGTCCAGAATCAGGTTGGTCTGCACGCCCGTCCGGCTACCTTCTTCATTCAGAAGGCCAACGAGTACAAGTCGTCCATCTGGGTCGAAAAGGATGAGCGCAGAGTCAACGCCAAGAGCCTTCTCGGTGTTCTGTCCCTTGGTATCATGGGCGGAACGGAAATCAAGATCATGGCAGGCGGCTCCGACGAGGAAGAAGCGGTTGACGCTCTCGTCGCCCTTGTTGAGTCTGGTTTTGCAGAGTAATTCTCGGATCTTTCATTAGTTCCTGACGCACACTGCCGTTTTCGGCGGTGTGCGTTTCTTGGTTTATACGCGAACAATAAGGGGGTGACGGTTTGACGAATCCGAACTTGACGGAACTGCGGGAGAAGTCCATGCGGCTTCCGCTGGTGCCCGGGGTCTATATTATGAAAGACCTGCGGGGCGACATCATCTACATTGGCAAAGCCAAGGTCCTCAAAAACCGGGTCAGCCAGTACTTCGGTTCCCAGGCCAACCACTCCGAAAAGGTGCGCCAGATGGTGGCGCATGCGGCCGACTTCGACTACATCCTCTGCGCCAGCGAATTCGAGGCCCTCATCCTCGAGTGCAGCCTTATTAAGCAGAACCGCCCGAAGTACAACATCCTGCTCAAGGACGACAAGGGCTACAGCTACATCCGGATTACGAACGAGGACTGGCCGCGGATCAAGAGCGTCAAGCAGAAGACGGAGGACGGCTCCACCTACCTCGGTCCGTACATCAGCGCCTTCGTGCCGAACCAGTCGGTGGACGCCGCGCTGAAGATCTTCAAGCTGCCGCAGTGCAACAAGGCCTTCCCGTACGAGGCGCCGAACCGCCGGCCCTGCCTGAACTACCACCTGGGGCAGTGCAGCGCGCCGTGCTGCGGCAAGATTTCCCATGAGGACTATCTGGCCGCGGTCCAGGAGGCCGTGGAGTTCCTCAAGGGCGGCACCAAACCGTACGTGGCCCAGCTGGAAACACGCATGCAGGAGTACGCCGAAAACCTGGAGTTTGAAAAGGCCGCCGAGGTCCGGGACCGGATGAACGCCATCCGCCGCCTGACCGAACGCCAGAAGGTGGTCTCCTCCGGAAGCGGTTCCACGGACGTGTTTGCGCTGGCCCGGGAAGACGAGAACATCTGCTTCAACGTGCTCCGGTTCTCCGACGGCATGATGACGTCCAGCGAACACTACTTCACCGACCTGGACGAGACGCTGCCGCACACGCGCGCCGAAATGCTGAAGCGGTACTACACGCTGCACGACGACGTGCCGCACCGGATCCTCCTGGACGGAGAGACCGAAGACCTGGAGCTGCTGGAGAGCTGGCTCTCGGAGCTGGCCGGCCGCAAAGCCGCGGTCAGCGTGCCGCAGAAGGGAAAGCCGCTGGAGCTCATCTCCATGTCCAAGAACAACGCCTACGAAAAGATGGCGCAGACGCACCACCGCTCCAAGCAGGACACGGCGGTCATTGAGCTCGGCGAGCTGCTGGGCCTCTCCGCGCCGCCCGAATTCATTGAATCCTACGACATTTCCCACACGGCCGGCGCCGACGCCGTCGGCGGCATGGTCGTTTTCAAGAACGGCGTTCCGCACAAGGCCTCGTACCGCAAGTTCCTCATTAAGGAGGCACAGGGCGGGGACGACTACGGCTCCATGAAGGAAGTCCTGACGCGGCGCTTCGAGCGCTACAAAGCGGAGTCCGAAGAGCTGCTGAATTCCGGCGGAGACCCGGACGACGCGCGCGGCTTTGCCCGCAAGCCGGACCTCATCCTGATGGACGGCGGCATGGGCCAGGTTCACGCGGCCGAAGAGGTCCTGCAGGACCTCGGCGTGGACGTGCCGGTCTTCGGCATGGTCAAGGACGACAAGCACCGGACCCGGGCCATTGTCTCCGACAACGGGGAAATTGCCATTTCCCCGCACCGGAAGGTTTTTTCCCTGGTGACGGGCATACAGGATGAAGTGCATCGCTACGCCATCAGCTTCCACCGACAGAAACACACGAAGGCGGTGAGGCACAGCAGCCTGACCGACATTCCCGGCATTGGGCCGAAAAAGAGCGAAACGCTCTGGCGCACGTTCAAGACGCTGGACGCCATTAAACGGGCGGATATTGACACGCTGGCGAAGACCCCGGGCATCAGCACGGCGGACGCCGTCAACATAAAGAAGTACTTCCATTTCGACCAGCGCTGAACACGGCGTTGTTATTGACAAAGCAAACTGTTAAATGCAATAATATATTAATGATTTTAAGGAGCAGACCTATGAGAGTCATTACCGGTTCTGCCAGGGGACGCAAACTGACGACCCTGGAAGGCCTGGACGTCCGTCCCACAACGGACAAGGTCAAGGAGTCGCTGTTCAACATTGTGCAGTTCGACGTCCCGGACAGCCGGGTGCTGGACCTCTTTGCCGGGTCCGGGCAGTTGGGCATTGAAGCTCTCAGCCGCGGTGCCGCCTCCGCCGTCTTTGTGGACAGCAGCGCCCGCGCCATACAGGTGGTCGGGGACAATCTGGAACACACCGGACTCCTGGACCGCGCCTCCTTGAAACACATGGGCGCCCAGCAGTTTCTGTCGGGTTCCGCCGGTCCCTTTGACCTGGCGTTTCTGGACCCGCCGTACCGCAAACAGATCCTGCCGCAGATCCTGCCGCTCCTGGCTGACAAAATGTCGGAGGACGGCGTCATGGTCTGTGAAACAGCGGCGGAGGAAACCTTGCCGGAGACGGCCGGGAACTTCGCTCTTGCCCGGGAATACCGGTACGGCAAAATCAAACTGAGCGTTTACCGAAAGAGAGAGGGAACCGACTAATGCGGAAAGCCATTTGTCCCGGAAGTTTTGACCCCATTACCAACGGACATCTCGACGTCATTGAACGGGCCTCCCGTCTGTTTGACGAAGTCACCGTGGTCGTCATGACCAACTTTCAGAAGAAGGGTTCCACGACCTTCACCGCGGAGGAGCGGACCGAGCTCATCCGCAAGAGCATAGGGCACCTTGCCAATGTGAACGTGGACCATTACGACGGCCTTCTGGTCGAATACGCCAGAGACCATGACATCCATTTCATTGTCAAGGGCCTCCGGGTCGTGTCCGACTTTGAAAATGAATTCCAGCAGTCCATTGCCAACCGCAATCTGGAGCCTGCTGTGGAAACCGTCTTTTTGCCCTGCCAGGACAAGCACTTGTTCTTAAGTTCCAGTCTCGTCAAACAGATCTGTGAACTGGGCGGGGACATAAGTGGATTCGTACCGCCGCAGATTTGCGACGATATTGTGGCAAGATTAAGGAAAGGTTAGGATACTATGGCACAGATTGAAGATTATCTCGACGAAATTGAAGATATCCTCGAAAAAGGACGCGGAAATGCATTTTCCGGCAAGGTGACAGTAGACGCGGCGGCCATCAAGACCGTCATTGAAGACATGCGCCTTGACGTTCCGGAGGAAATCAAAGAAGCGAAAATGATTGCTTCCGAGCGGCGCGAAATCATCAACCGCGCCAACCGCGAAGCGGATTCCATTCTGGACGACGCCCGCGAAAAGGGCCGTGACCTTCTGGCTGCGGCAGAGAAACGCTCCGCCGACATGAATGACCAGGCGGACCGCGTCACCCGTGAGTCCGAGGAGCAGGCCCGCAACACGGCCCGCCAGATCCTGGACGAAGCCCGTGCCCAGGCCGACGACATGATTGCCCGGGAAACCGTGGTCCAGGACTCCCAGAAGCGCGCCGACGAGCTGAAGGCGGAAGGCGAGTCCTTCCTGGCCGAAGCCAAGGAGAAGGCGGATGCCATGATTGCCGAAGCCACGGCCAACGCCGAGGCTCTGGTCAAGGACGCCACGGACAAGTCCGAGGAAATTATGGCCGAGACCGAGCGCAAGGCGGAACGCACCATTCAGGACGCGGAGTATCTGGCCCAGTCCAAGATGGAAGAGGCCACCAAGTGGGCCCGTGAGCTGAAGGTCAACGTCGGCAACTACGTCAATGACCTTGTCAACGAGACGGAGTACCGTGTGGCCAAGAGCCTCAACGAAGTCCATGCGCTGCAGAACAACATCCGGAAGGCCAATATCGGCGTTCAGAAGAACAACAAGCAGCAGTAAGTTTTATTGTCCTTGGGCGGTTGCTAGTCAACCGCCCGTTTTTTCGTGAAAGGGGGGCGCCGTATGCGTCTGGACAAGGCCATTTCCTCACAGGGGACCTGGTCCCGGAGTGACGTCCGCAAACTCGTCCGTGCCGGGCGGGTCAGCGTGGACGGCGCCGTGTGCAAGGACCCGGGCACCGCGGTGGACCCGGCCGTGCAGAACATTGCCGTGGACGGGGAAGCCCTCCAATATAAGGAACATATTTACCTGGTGCTCAACAAGCCGAAAGGGTACATCAGCGCCACGGAGGACCGGACGCAGAAGACCGTCCTGGACCTGGTCCCGCCGGAGCTCTTCCGGCCCGGCCTTTTTCCGGCCGGCCGGCTGGACGCGGACACCACCGGCTTCGTGCTCCTGACGGACGACGGGGAGTTTGCGCACCGCATCCTGTCGCCGCGCTCCCACATTTACAAAACATATCTGGCCACGCTGGAGCGGCCGCTCTCCGAAGAGGCGGCGGAACAGCTCCGCGGGGGCATGACCCTGGCCGACGGAACCGTCTGTCTGCCGGCGGAGGTCCGCATTCTGCCGGGCACGCAGGCGGAGGTCCGCATCTGCGAAGGCCGGTACCACGAAGTCAAGCGGATGTTCGCGGCGGCGGGCAACCGTGTCCGGGACCTGCACCGCACGAAAATGGGCGGTCTGGCACTGCCGGACGATCTGGCCGAAGGGGACTGCCGGGAGCTGTTGGCAGACGAGTTGAATTTGGTACTAATGTCCAGTGAGTTCTAGTGGTTCTGACGAAAATCCCTTGTCATTTTTGAAAAAAATTATTGCACTTTTTTGATGGGTTGTGTAAAATGGATAATAGACCCCTGAAGAAATTGTACAATAATACGAATTTTCGGACAGGGTTCTAATCTATATCTTGGGGTATTTTCCTTGCTCGGAAATGGAGGACTACCTTATGTCGAGCAGACTCTTCCAAGGCGTCATTACACAGATGAAAGACGCCATAGACCGGACCATTGGTGTCGTGGATGAAAACGGAACCATTATTTCGTGCAGTGACACCGCCCGCATCAACGAACACGTCAAACCGGATGTCAGCCGGGTATTCAATACCTCGAATGCCGTTGTCCTGGACGACGCAACTTATCTTGCTTTTGACTCCAGAATGCGTCATGAGTACGCCGTCTTCGTGGACGGCGCCGACGAGAACGCCAAAACCTATGTCCGCCTGCTGGCTGCCGCCTTCGGCTCCATCAAGCAGTTCTATGACGAAAAATACGACCGCAGCAACTTTGTCAAGAATGTCATCCTGGACAACATTCTTCCGGGGGACATTTACGTCAAAGCCCGTGAACTCCGGTTCAACAGTGACGCCACCCGCGTCGTCCTGCTCATCCGCATCAGCGGACGGGAGAACGCCACCGCGTTTGACGTCATCCAGAACCTGTTCCCGGACCGCAACAAGGACTTCATCATCAATGTCGGCGAAAACGACATTGCCCTGGTCAAAGAGGTCTCCGGCGGCGTTTCCTCCAAAGATCTGGACAGCCTGGCCCACTCCATTGCGGACGCCCTGAGCTCCGAGTTTTACACCACCGCCCAGGTCGGCATCGGCACCTGTGTCACCGGCATCAAGGACCTGTCCCGGTCCTTCAAAGAGGCCCAGGTGGCGCTGGAAGTCGGCAAGGTGTTTGACACCGAAAAGGACATTGTCAGCTACGACAACCTCGGCATTGCCCGCCTCATTTACCAGCTGCCGACCACGCTCTGTGACATGTTCCTGAAGGAAGTGTTCAAGCGCGGTTCCATTGACAGCCTGGACCAGGAGACGCTGTTCACCATCCAGCGGTTCTTTGAGAACAACCTGAACGTGTCCGAGACGTCCCGGAAACTGTTCGTCCACCGGAACACGCTCGTCTACCGCCTGGAAAAAATCAAGAAAATCACCGGCCTGGACCTGCGGGAATTTGACGACGCCATCGTCTTCAAAGTAGCCCTTATGGTCAAGAAATACCTGGATTCCCAGCCCACCAAACTGTAAGCGGAACCGCTTGTCAATTTGGGCAAATCACGGTTGAAATTTTTGGTAATTTTGGGCAGTAACCATAAACTTAAAAAACTGTTACAAACCTGTAACATTTTGACATTTATTATGTTATAATATTGACTGCAGAAACCGGAACCGGAAGGTTCCAGCTTTTGCAGTCTTTTTATGTATTTCTTAACCAGGAGAACTATCCTTTTAGTTATCCTGATTCTTTTTGTAAATTGAAGTCTTTTGCAAGGAGTTTTCATCTGTGATTGAATTCAAAAACGTGACGAAGGTCTATGACAACGGCACCGTTGCTCTGAAGGACGTCAACCTGCGGATTGACCGCGGGGAATTCGTCTTCATTGTTGGCGCGTCCGGCGCCGGTAAGAGTACCTTCCTCAAGACCATCATGCGGGAAGAAGTGCCGACGAGCGGCTCCATCATGATCAACAACTACGACCTGACCCGCATGACCAACAAGGAAATTCCGTATTTCCGCCGCACCATGGGCATTGTCTTCCAGGACTTCCGCCTCATTCCCAAAATGACGGTCTATGACAACGTGGCATTCGCCATGCGCGTCATCGGCGCCAGTGAGAAGGAAATCCGCAAGCGCGTCCCGTACGTCCTGACCCTGGTCGGACTGCAGGACAAGGCCCGTTCGCTGCCGAATGAAATTTCCGGCGGTGAGCAGCAGCGTGTTGCCCTGGCCCGCGCCCTCGTCAATAACGCCAACACCATTATTGCCGACGAGCCGACCGGTAACATTGACCCCGAAATGTCCTATGAAATTGTCGACCTTCTCAACCACATCAACGAGAACGGCACGACCATCATCATGGTTACCCACGAGCACGAACTGGTCAAACAGTTCAACCACCGCATTGTCGTCATTGACAACGGCGCCATTGTGTCGGACATGACGGACGGCGGCGTCCTCCGGTACCAGGACCAGACCGGTTACCAGCCGGTTCCGAGCCTGACCACCATGAAGACCATTACGCTGGACCACGTCAATTCCCTGGAGAACGCCGACCCGGCGGACATTCCCGGCATTGACTACTCCAAGTACCTGAACGGTCTGAATGAGACAGAGCAGGGAGGAGGCGGTTCCCGTGGCTGAGAACAGAAACGTGAAAAAGACCGCCCGTGCCGCACAGGCGGCACCGAAGCGCAAAGCGGCCGGAAGCCGCAGCACGCAGAATGCACCCGCCCGGAAACGGCAGGGTTCCCGCAGACCGGCGAACCGCGGAGGCACCCAGATCAAACGCCGCCGCAACTTCAACGTCCGTTACCTGACCCGGGAAGGCGTGCGCAACGTCTGGTCCAACCGGCTCATGTCCTTTGCGTCGGTTGCGGTCCTGACCTCCTGTCTTCTTCTCATCGGCGTGGCATTCCTGCTGTTCGCCAATATTAACGTAGCCCTTCGCCAGGTCCAGAACCAGAACATTATCATGGTCTACCTGGAGGACGGCGCCTCGGAAGACGACATCAACACCGTTGGCCAGGACATCCGCATGATCTCGGACGTCAAGTCCGCCGAGTTCGTCTCCAAAGACGACGCCTACGAGCAGCAGCTCAAGAGCCTCGGGGAAAACGCCAAGCTCATGGAGGGCCTGGACGAGAACCCGCTTCCGGACTCCTACCAGGTCAACCTGGCCACCCTCGACAACTACGACAAAGTTCTGGATGAACTGAACTCCATAGACCACGTGGAAAATGTCCGCGGCAATTCGGACCTTGCCAACCAGGTCCGCCAGATCCGCCGCGCCGTCTCCATTGTCAGCATCGGCATTATTGTCATGCTGCTTCTGGTCTCGCTCTTCATCATTGCCAATACCGTTCGTGTCACCATGTACAACCGCCGGCTGGAAATCAGCATTATGAAGGCGGTCGGTGCCACCAACTGGTTTATCCGCTGGCCCTTCATTATTGAAGGTGTGGTCCTCGGCATTGTCTCCGGACTGCTGGCGGAACTCCTGGTCTACGGACTGTACTCACTGACCATGCGTGCCATAGGCGGCGTCTTCAGTATTCTCGGAGACAGCTATATATCCTTTGGCACCTACGGCGTAAGAATGCTCCTGAGTTTCATTCTCGTCGGCATTCTGGCCGGTACCATCGGCAGTATTGTCTCCATGGCCCGGTATCTGAAAGAACAGGGGAGTGTGGTTTCCGATGATAAGTAATGCAAAACGCGGACTGGCTCTGGCACTGAGCCTGGTCCTGGCATTCGTCATGGTCCTTCCCATGCTGTCCCGTCCGCTTTACGTTCCCGCTTCGGCGGCCACCACGGAAGAACTCAAACAGAAGATTGCCAACCTGGATGAGCAGATTGCGGCCAGCGAAGAGAAGATTGCCGAGAACAATAAAAACAAAAAAGAGGCCCAGTCTTCGGCGGATTCCATCCAGTCCGAAGTGGACGCCCTCCAGACGCAGATCAGCGCCTACAACAGCAAAATTGATGCGCTCAATGAGCAGATTTCGTCCCTCAACGACGACATCAATTCCACCCAGAAAGACATTTCCGAAACGGAAAAGAAGCTGGCCAAGCAGAAGGAGTCCATCGGGGATACCCAGAAACTCCTCGGCGAACGGCTCAGCGCCATGTACAAGACCGGCAACGTCACCAATCTGGAAATCCTTCTGGAAGCCGACAGTTTTGCCAGTTTCTTAAACCGTCTGGAACTCATTACCCGCATCAGCAAACACGACAGTGACATTATTGCCACCCTGCAGGAGCAGTCCGCGGAGCTGCAGTCCACCAAGGACACGCTGGAGTCTCAGCAGAGCAGCCTCCAGGCAAGCAAGCAGGAAATCCAGTCGGCCAAGTCGGAACAACAGGACGCCAAGAGCCAGATTGTCAGCAAGAAGTCGACCCTGGACACCAAGGTCAACACGCTCAACGGCTACATTGAAGAACTGGATGCCGACAGTGCAGAGCTGGAATCTTACGTGGCGGCTGCCCGTGCCCAGCAGCAGGCGTACATGAACTCCATCAACGCCCAGCTGGCCGTGACCGCATCCACCGGTACCGGCACCTATGTGACACCGGAAGGCGGAAACGGCACCTTCGTATGGCCGGTCCCGTCGTCCCACAATGTCTCCTCCGGATACGGTTACCGTTCCGGCGTCGGCGTCTCGAACTTCCACTACGGCATTGACATTACCGGCGCCCACGGTGCGGAAATTGTTGCCGCAGCGGCCGGTACGGTCTCCATTTCCGCGAATCCGTGCCCGCACGACTATCCGAAGAACTACAACTGCGGATGCAGCGGCGGTTACGGCAACTACGTCGTCATTGACCACGGCAACGGTCTTCTGACGTATTACGCCCATATGGCCAGCACGGCATGCGGCGTCGGCCAGTATGTGGCCCAGGGCCAGGTCATTGGTTACCTCGGCTGCTCGGGTTACTCCACCGGCAACCACTGCCACTTCGAAGTCCGTGTCAACAGCAGCGGCGACCGTTCCCTGACGGCGCGCAACCCGTACAACTACTTCTAAACCGAAAAGAAAAACCCTTGTCCGCTTGGACAAGGGTTTTTCATTAGTTTCGTTAACCGAGGAACGGGAATTCCAGAATGTGGCTGGGAATGACGAAGTGCACGAAGTTGACCGGCGTCTCCATGCCTTCCAGATACATCCACCGCTTGAGGTCGACGACCTTTTCATTCTCCGGAATGGCGAACTTGACGACTTCCTCCGGTGTGGCGCTGCGCACGGAAATGTCTGTGTCAAAGCGGGTTATGGGAACTTCCAGATGCTCCAGGAAGTTGTGGGCCAGGGACTGGTCAATAATGGAGAGGTCCAGTGCACTGTAGGCATACGGCGTATAGTAGTTGTCCTCAATGCCCAGAAGCGTTTCGTCGGATTTCCGCAGACGGCAGATCTGGTAGACTTCCGTGTCCGGCGTCCAGCGGTCCAGCATGGGGTTGTCACCGACGGTGGTCTTCTCGTGCAGGGTGACTTCGTTGTTGTTGTGGATGCCGACATGGCGCAAAGTGAAGTTCAGGGAGATGAAGGGCTCCAGACCGTAGTGCTTGCTGCGTTCGCTGACGAACGTGCCAACGCCCTGGCGTTTGTAGATGGTGCCTTCGTTCTCCAGCTGCGACAGCGCCGCGCGGACGGTGGCCCGTCCGACATTGAGCTTGTCCATCAGCTGATATTCCGTCGGCAGCTGGGAATGTGCCGGATATTTTCCGGAAATAATCAGTTTGATGATGTACTCTTTCACGTAGGAATAAAGAGTCGGTGAGTCCTCTCGTTTTGCCATGGGAAAACGCTCCTTTTCTCCTTCAGAATAGTTGACCGGAATTCTCGGTTGTTCGGTCGAATTTTCATTAACCTATGTGATTATATATAACATTTTGCGTTTCGTCAATTGTAAGTTTGTAAAAATTTTAGTTAAAACAACAACAAATCAGCAACAAATTTGTTTAAAAAGCTGTTGTTTTCTCAAATTCGGACAATGGGGATGAAAAAAGAATGATACCCCGTATCAAAAGTACGGAAACCAGCTTAAAACTTCCGGACCATCTGCTCCGTTTCGGCCAGGAATTTGTCCAGATCAAGGTACGGGTTCTGCAGCTCCTTTTGCACAATAATGCCGTCGGAGGTCAGGAGCAGAAGCCAGGCCAGGTAGTTGGGGTCCACGGACTCGGCGCGCTCCGCAATTTTCTCCGCAATGAGTTTCTGAAAGCGGCGGTAACGCTCAATGAGCTGCTCCCGGATGGCCTCGTTGCCAATGCAGGCGTGGTAGATGAGGTGGATGCGGGGGCCCGTTTCCTGGGCGTTGCGCAGGAGGACGTATTTCACCAGGCGATGCAGTTGTGTATCCTTTTCCTTATTCTCCGTCCACGCAAGGAAGTCGCCCCATTGGGCGGCTAAGAAGCGGTCGGTAATGTCGAGGAGGATGTCCTCCTTGGTTTTGTAGTAGTAGTACAGGGTCCCTTTGGACACGCCGGCGGTCCTGGCAATGGTTGCAAGGGAGAGGTCGTCAAACGACCCGCTTTCCAGCAGGTCTTCGGTGGTATCCATAATAATGCTCCGGACGTCGTCGCCACGCGGTGCAGCCATGCGGTCATCTCCTTATTGACAGCGGGATATGGAATGATATAATTGAGGTGTAAGTCGGTCAACTGACCGACTCGCCAAAATCAGTATAACAAAAAGGGAGGCGGGGTGCAAGATGCGCAGCGGAAAACGGCTGCAGAAAAAGCTGGACAAAGCGTTTGACGGTGCGGTGCATGCCGCATACGAGGACGGGCTCATCCGCCTGACCGGGACGCTCTCGTCCTGGGACCAGATTTTAAAAGCGTGCCGCATGGCTGTGTCGGGAGACCGCACGGTCCATGTGGTGAATGACATTTTGCTGGACGGTGCGGAACCGTTGCCGGTCCGGGTGCCGTCTTTGTCCGACAAGGCGCTGGACGGGGAGACCCCGGACGTCCTGATCATCGGCGGCGGCATTTCCGGCTGCGCCATTGCCCGGGAGCTGTCCCGGTACGACCTCAGCATTCTGCTGGTGGACAAGGAGGCGGACTTCGCCCTGCAGGCCTCCGGCCGCAACGACGGGGAAGTCCACGTGGGCGTCGACCTCTCCAAGGGGTCTCTGAAACAGAAATACGTTCTGCTCGGCAACCGGATGTACGGGGCCCTCTGCAAAGAGCTGGACGTTCCGTTCCGCCGGACCGGTCAGGTGGCCGCGTTCACGCAGGTGCCACTGGCGCCGGTCATCTTCCTCTATGTCCAGTGGCGCCGGTTCCACGACGGCTGCACGGACGCCCGGTTCCGCGGGAAGAAGTGGCTGGAACAGAATGTGCCGGAGCTGGACGCATCCGCCCGGTTTGCCATGGTCAATGAACTGGCAGGCATTGTCTCGCCGTATGAGCTGACCATTGCCATGGCGGAGAACGCGGCGCAGAACGGGGCAAAGCTGTCTCTGAACACCTATGTGTCCGGCATGAAGACCGAAGACGGCCGGATTACGGAAGTGTATACGAACCGCGGCACCGTACGGCCGGACATTGTCATCAACGCAGCCGGCGTCTTTGCGGACGACGTGGCGGAACTGGCGGGGGACCGTTTTTATTCCATCCACCCGCGCCGCGGCACGGACATTCTCCAGGACGTCAAGTCCGGGCACATTGTGAATAAAATTGATTCCATTATGACCGTCAACAAGGCCATGCTGACCAGCCATACCAAGGGCGGCGGCATTATGCCAACCGTCCATGGAAACGTCCTTCTGGGCCCGGACGCCGTCGAGTGCCGGGAGAAGGAGGACTATGCCACGTACCCGGAGAGCATCCGGAACGTATACGAAAAGCAAAAACGAACGGTCCCGAAGGCCGACCCCCGGGACATTATTACGTATTTCACCGGCGTCCGCGCCCCGACGTTTGAAGAGGACTTCGTCCTGGAGTGGGGCCGCAAGTGCCGGAACCTGTACCATGTCGGCGGCATCCAGTCCCCGGGCCTGACCTCGGCTCCGGCCTTTGCCGCAGACGTTGCCGCTGCGGTGGCAGAACGGCTGTCGGAGACGAAGCCTGTTGTAAAGAAGCCGGACTTTGATCCGTACCGGCGCGGCATTCCGCATCTGCGGGACATGACCCCGGAGGAGCGGGCCGCCAAAATTGCGGAGAACCCGGACTACGGCGTCATCATCTGCCGCTGTGAGGAAATCAGCAAAGGAGAAATCCTCGACGCGCTGAACAGCCCGTACTGCCCGCCGACGGTGGACGCCGTCAAAAAGCGGGTGCGTCCCGGCATGGGGCGCTGCCAGGGCGGGTTCTGTTCGCCGCTCGTCATCCAAATTATTGCCGAACACGAGGGCATTCCGCTCTCCGACGTTCGGAAGTCCTCGGCGGAATCCGTGCTCCTCTACGGGCCGTCCAAAGGAGGTGCGCCGCATGACGAAGACTGACGTTTTGGTCATTGGCGGGGGCCCGGCCGGCCTGGCCGCAGCCATTGCCGCCAATGACGCCGGCGCGGACGTCCTGCTCATTGAGCGCGAAGCCCGGCTCGGCGGCATCCTCAAACAGTGCATCCATGACGGCTTTGGCATGGTCCGCTTCGGGGAGAAGCTCTCCGGACCGGAATATGCGGAGCGCTTTATGGACGACTTTGCCGCCCGCGGCATTGCCGCGCGCCTGCTGACCTTTGTCACCGAATTAAAAGAAACGCCCGACGGCTTCACGGCCACGGTCGTCAGCCGGGACGGCGTGGACACCATTAAAACGAAATCTATTGTGCTGGCCACCGGCTGCCGGGAGCGCACGGCCAAACAGGTCTCCATCCACGGGACCCGCCCGGCGGGCGTCTTCACAGCGGGCACGGCACAGCACTTCATCAACCTGCTCGGCCAGATGCCGGCGAAGCGCTGCGTCATCTTAGGATCCGGCGACATTGGCCTCATCATGGCCCGCCGTCTGACGCTGGAGGGCGCTGAGGTGCTCGGGGTCTACGAAGTCAAACCGACCCCGTCCGGCCTGACGCGCAACATTCACCAGTGCCTGCACGACTATGACATTCCGCTGCACCTGTCCCACACCGTCACCCGCGTCTTCGGGCACGACCGCCTGACCGGCGTGGAAGTGGCCGAAGTGGACGGCCGGATGCAGCCCATTCCGGGGACGGAACAGCGCCTCGACTGTGACGCGCTTATCCTCTCCGTCGGGCTCATACCCGAAAACGAACTGGCGGAGCGCCTGCACGTTCCGCTGGACCCGAAGACCAAAGGGCCTCTGTGCAACGAGGACCTCATGACGGATGTCCCGGGCGTCTTCTCCTGCGGCAACGCGCTGCACGTCAACGACCTCGTGGACTACGTCTCCGAGAGCGGGGAGACCGCCGGACGCGGCGCGGCGGCGTACGCCAAAGCATCCGCCGGCAAGGGACCCGGCGCAGCCGGCACAACACTGTCCGCCGGTGACGGGGTCCTGTACATTGTCCCACAGCGCATCCACGACACCGCCAAAGCGGGGAAGACCACGGTCTACTTCCGCAGCCGGGACGCCGTGGAGAAGAGCAAGTTTCTCATTAAGGACAGCACGGGAACGGTGGTCTTCGAAAAGATCTACCCGTTCCTGCGGCCGCCGGAAATGGAGCGCCTGGAGCTGGACTTCTCCGGCCTCGGCCTCTCCGCCGGGACCGCGCTGACCGCCGTCATTGAGGAGGTGAGCGGATGAACACGCAAACCCTGGTGTGCATCAACTGCCCCCGCGGCTGCACCATGCAGGTGACACAGGACGGTGACACCATTGCCGTCACCGGCAACTTCTGCCCGCGGGGCGAGCAGTTTGCGCACGACGAACTGACCTGCCCGAAACGGACCATCTGCTCCACCGTGCAGACGGCCTTCCCGGACACCCCTGTGCTCCCGTGCCGGGTGTCCGCCGAAATTCCAAAAGATAAGATCTTCGACGTTATGAACGAGATCAACCGAATTAAAGTAGACCGCCGAATCGCCCGGGGAGACACCATCCTGGCCAACGTCTGCGGACTTGGCGTGGACATTATTGCCACCTCGGATCTGTTAAAACCCGCAAAGGAGTGACAACATGGCTTATAAACCGTACAAAGGCTTTGAACCGAAATGGATTACCAAACCGGCCGCCCCGGACTCGTACCGCTCTATCTTCCGCTGGGGTGACCCGGATTTCTTCAAACTTCCGAAGGAGTCCCTTTACAAGATGATGCAGGACCGCCTGAACCTGACGGACGACGACTTCAAGGACTACCAGATGGACCTGGGCTTTGAAAAAGTGGAGCTCGGACCGGAGTATGCCCCGAAGATGGATCAGAAGCACGTGGACTTCTTCAAGAGCGTCTACGGCGACGACTGGTCCCAGGGCGACTACGACCGCATGTCCGTCATGTACGGCCAGACCTGCTACGACCTGCTGCGGATGCGGGAGAAGAAGTTTGATTCGCTCCCGGACATTGTGCCGTACCCGAGCGAATCCGAACAGATTGTCAAGACCGTGGCCTACTGCGCCGAGCAGAAAATTCCGCTCTATGTCTACGGCGGCGGCTCGTCCGTCACCCGCGGCGTGGAGCCGGTCAAGGGCGGCGTGTCCCTCGACATGCGCCGCAAGTTCAACAAGGTCCTGTACTTCAACGAAGTGGATCAGACCATTACCGTACAGACTGGCCTCTCCGGCCCGGACTACGAAGCGCACCTCAACAACGCGGTGGAGGAGTTCGGCGCCAAGCGGGCCTACACCTGCGGCCACTTCCCGCAGTCCTATGAGTACTCCTCGGTCGGCGGCTGGGTCGTCACCCGCGGCTCCGGCCAGAACTCCACCTACTACGGCTGCGCCAAGGACATGGTCGTGTCCCAGAAATACGCCACTCCGCGCGGCGAAATTGTCACATCCCACTACCCGCGGGAGGCCACCGGCCCGAACCTCAACGAGCTCATGCTCGGCGGCGAAGGCACGTTCGGTGTCCTGACCGAAGTCACCATGAAGTTCTTCCGCTACATGCCGGAAAACCGCCACCGGTTCTCGTACATGTTCCGCAACTGGAAGGATGCCATGGAGGCGGCCCGCGAAATGATGCAGGCCGAGTGCGGCTTCTCCTCCGTCTTCCGTCTGTCCGACGAAGAGGAGACCAACATGATGCTCCGCCTCTACAACGTGGACGACACGCCGCTGCAGCCGCTGATGGAAAAGCTCGGCTACAAGGACATGGAGCGCTGCCTCTTCCTCGGCTTCACCGAAGGGGAGAAGGGCTACTCCTGGAACGTCTACTTCAACATCCTGAAAATTGCCCTGAAGCACGGCGCACTGCCGCTGACCGGCTACGTCTGCAAGAGCTGGGAGCACGGCCGCTTCAACGACCCGTATCTCCGCGACACCATTATGGACTTCGGCATCTGCATTGACACGCTGGAGTGCTGCGTCAACTGGTCCAACATGGAGAAGGTGCACCGGGAGGTCCGCAAGGTCTGCCACAAGCACCCGAACTCGGTCATTACGACCCACATGTCCCACTGCTACCCGCAGGGCGCCAACCTCTACTTCATCTTCCTGACGCCCATCAACGAGTCGGACAAGTTCCACGAGTACCTGCAGGAAATCCTGGACGCCATTGTCTCGTCCGGTGCCGCCCTGTCCCATCACCACGGCATTGGCAAGATGTTTGCCCCGTGGCTCGAGGGCAACCTCGGCAAGACCGAGTACGAGATCATCCGTCTCCTCAAGGACTTCTTCGACCCGGACTACATGATGAACCCCGGCGGAACGCTGGGCCTCGACCTCACCGAGGACGAGAAGCGTTTCACCCGTCCGGGCTACGACGGCTACCGGGACGGCTACAACACGCCGGAATGGGACAAAGTCATTGCCTTCGACGAGAAGGACGAGTTCCTGGAGAGCATGAAATAAGGCTTCCTGACGCCCAAACAAAGACCGAAAAAGGCTCCGGTTTCCGGAGCCTTTTTCTTATGTCCGGATTGATAAAAAATGGAACCATTGTCCGGCGGGAAAGTTTGTGCCAAAATATTGACCCTCTAAAATTTAGTCATTATAATTAAGATGCTAAACTGGATGCATATAGGTTTGGATATGCATTGGGTAAGATTTCTCTAGGAGGAGTGATACGACGTGAAGAAACTTGTGTTTAAATACGTCACAAAATTTCAGAATCTGCAGGTGTTCCTGGTCCTCGTTCTGTGGGCCCTCGGTGCACTGGCAGCTCCGTTCGGATTCCCGTGGATTGTCCTCGGCATCCTGGCTCTGCACACGTTTGAATACGTGACGGTCGGTGCCAAAAAGGGCAAAAAGTACGGGGAAAGTTTCTGGCAGACCGTTACCATGGTCATGATTTTTGGCTATGTCTGGTGGGTCCCGCTGACGTACCGCAACGAGTACGGCGAAGACTGAGAGAGGAGAGTTTGAAGTATGATTCAGGTATTCCAGTTTTTAATTTGCATTGTCCTGTTCATCATTGGGGCGCTGCTGTCTCTGTTCAAGAAAAAACCGGGCTTCATCCTGGTGCTGTTCTTCATGCATCTGTTTGAGCTGCTGACCGTTGGTCTGAAAACCGGAAAAGAATACGGGAAGAAGCTTCCGGAGACCATTGCCTGTACGCTCTGCTTCGGCTTCACCTGGTGGAAGCCCCTGCGCAAGCAGATTCAGGAAGAGACGTTCACGGACAAGGATTTTGAGCGCACGCCGTTCGACCTTGCCGACTAATGACGGAGGAACATGAATTATGGGAGTAAAGTATGACCACAACGCAGTCGTCATTACGGAAGCACCGAAGCTGAACTATTTCCACAACTACGTCCAGCTTCCGTACGACTACGAAAAGCCTTCTTATGATGCCCGCCGTGACGTCAAGGCCATTCAGGAGACCGTCCGCAAGAGCCTCGACGACCTCGACGCCGCCACCGGCTGGAAAGATAAATTCCGCGGTATGCCCATCCTCATCAAGCCGAACCTCGTGTTCGTCACCCCGAAGAGCGGCTACCGTTACAAGTACGACATTCCGCAGACCACGGATCCCCGTGTCTTTGACGCTGTCATGAAAGTGCTCGCCGAGCTCTGCCCGGACATTATCATCGGCGAGGGCTCCGGCCTCGTGACCTGGACCTATGCCAAGATGGCCGGCTATGACCGCATTGCCAAAAAGTACGGCGCCAAATTCGTCTGCTTCGAAGAGCAGCCGTATACCCGCTACTTCTGCCCGAAAGCCGAGGTCGGCCAGGAAGTCTTTGTCCCGAATACGCTGGACGAAGTCATCCGCGGCGAACGTCTCTACGTCTCCTGCCCGAAGACCAAGTGCAACGTCTACACCGGCGTCACCCTGGGCTTCAAGAACGCCATGGGTACGTTCTCGCCGAACATGCGGTTCCGCAACCACACCTGGCAGATCAACAAGAAGCTGTCCGACCTGCTGTATCTCTTCAAGCCGGACCTGACCATTGTCGACGGTATCATCGGCGGCGAAGGCAACACCCCCGGCCCGAACCATCCGGTCATTATGGACCGCATTGTCACCGGTACGAACTCGGTGGAAGTGGACCGCGTCGTCACCGAGCTCATGGGCTTTGACCCGACCAAGAACAAGCTGCTCATTGAAGCCAGCGCCCGCAACTTCGGCGACCCGAACGTGGAAATCATCGGCGAGAAGCGCGTAACGCCCTTCTACCCGGCGGAAGCCAGCCTCATGACCGACCGTTTCCATAAGAACTGGCCGAACGTCAAGGCCTATGCCGGCTGGAACAACGACCGTGCCCCGAAGATTGAGAAACTTGACGGCAACACCCGTGAGTTTGCCCAGGCCATGGAAGAGGTCAACGCCGGTTACGACGCTGCCTCTATGGCCACCACGTTCGAAGTTCTCTTCGCGTCCTATACCTACCCGCTGAACAAGCACCGTCATCTGAACGTCATCTTCGGTGACGGCCAGATGGTCGACGGCAAGCGGTACTGGGTTGCCGAGGACGGCCATGCCTACAGCCTGGAAGAACTCAAGAAGCTGCCCGGCATTACCGTCGGCGTCGGCGAGCACACCAAGACCGCCAAGGAAGCCATTACGCCGTTCTTCTGGATCCGTTCCGACGGTGAGGTCAACAACCTGGCCGCCCGTGTGGCGCTGGCCATGATGCCCGACCTTCCGGGTCAGGCCGACCTCAAGTACCTGCCCTGGATCGGCATCGGCGCCGTCCGCAAGTACTGCCTCAAGGTGTTCCATGCCGCCATGGGTCATCCGACCGAGCCGCATTTTGACGCCTATTCCGACCAGATCTTCACCATTCCGGAGCTGGTGGAAAAGAACCTCGACTGTGACTGGGTGGAAGCTCCCATGCCGCCGCTGGACCTCAAGGGCCGCTGGGAAGCCATCAAAGACGTTCGTCTTCTGGCCCAGTTCCTGTTCTAATTCCAAACCAAACGAAACAGCCGTCAGCAGGTACTGGCGGCTGTTTTTGTGTCGTATGAGTTTTTTACAGGCGATTCAGAATTCTTTGGACCAGGCGCTCGGTGGCGCGGCCGTCACAGGCGGACATGTAGGTGTTCCGGAAGCCCCGGAGCCGGTCGGGGCCGAAGGCCGC
Source organism: uncultured Eubacteriales bacterium (assembly GCA_900318715.1). Lineage (GTDB taxonomy): Bacteria > Bacillota > Clostridia > Oscillospirales > Acutalibacteraceae > RUG420. The sequence continues at coordinate 34,133 of ONLO01000150.1, forward strand.
CGGATCCGCCAGGGCGGACTCCAGCTCGTCCTGGGTTTTGACAATGGGGCCGGGGACCAGGTCCTCGTACGGCGTGTAGAAGTTCCGCTCGTCAATATAGGACTCAAGGTCGTAGGCGTAGAACACCATGGGACGGTCCAGCAGGGAGTACTCGAACAGGATGGAGGAGTAGTCGGTCAGGAGTACGTCCGCGGCCGCCAGCGCGTCGTTGGCGGTGCAGTCGGTGACGTTGAACGCAAAGTCTTTGCAACTGTCCGGGACTTTGAATCCGTCTTTGGCGTACGGATGGAGCTTGTAGAGGAAGGCGTATTCGTTCCCGAATCTGGCCTTGAGCCTTGCAAGGTCCAGCGGCGTGTCAAAGTGCGCTTCCACAATGTTGTTGCCGCGGAAGGTGGGGGCGTAGAGGAGGATTTTGCGGGAGCCGATCTGCTCCTTCAGCGGGCGCTGTCCGGGGTGGGTGCCATCGTAACTCTGGAAGAGGGCCTCCTTGCCGCGCGCCGCAAAGTCCGGTTCAAAGAACACGTCCGTGCGCGGGACGCCCAGCGGCTCAATGAGCGCGGGGTCACAGTGGAACGCGTCCGCATAGGCCGGAATAATGTCTTTGGACGAGACCGTGACCAGCGTGTAGCAGTTGTGCATGGGAAACTGTTTCATGGTCTTCCGGCTGGCACCGAAGGCGTTGTCCAGAATGGAGTAGCCCCATTTCTTGAAGGCGCCGCAGGCGTGCCAGAGCTGGAAGACCTCCTGGCCCTTGCGGCGTTTCACCGCATAAGCCGGGAGATAGGACTCCGTGAGGATGAGCGTGCCGGCCTTGGCGTATTTTATTAAAAACTTCAGGTGCTGGCGCTCTTCCCGCAGCCGTTTCTGCAGGCCGCTTTCGCCCGGCGCGGGAGCCTCGGCAAACGCGGTCTTCAGTTTGACACGGCCGTCCTGCGCCAGTGCGTCAAACAGGGGGCGCATATTGTCGGTGAGGGTCCGGCTGTAGGGGTCGGCAAACAGCACGGTCTTCGGGTCCGGCTTCCGCAGGGAAGCGCACCGGAAGACGGCGGGCCAGAGAATATGGTACTCCAGATACCGGAGTGTCTGTTTCATTCGGCTCTTCATGGACGGCCTCACTTTCGTTTCGTTCCCGCGTTTTTTGCAGGAGTTCCTGCCGACATTATACACGTTTGCGGCGTTGATTTACAGAGGCTTTTGCGGTAAACTGAATGGGAATTGGGGGTTTCCCGAAAACCCCGGAAAGGAGGCGTTTCCATGCCCTATTGTTCCCAGTGCGGCAATGAAGTCCGGCCCGAAGACCGGTTCTGCTCGCAGTGCGGCGCCCCGGTCAACACCGCGAAAGCGGCGGAGGGTGCGGAGGCCCCGGAGGGCCCGAGCCCGTTCGAAGAGAAGACCCGGGAGTTTTCCCAGCGTGCGCAGACGGCGTACCGCAAGGCCATGGACACCACCGACCACACCGCGGACTACACGGTCGAGGACATTTCGGAGAACAGCGGATTTGCCCTGCTGTCATACCTCGGCCTGTTCGTCATTGTTCCGCTCATCGGCGCCCGGGACTCCCGGTTTGCGCGCTTCCATGTGAACCAGGGCCTGTGCCTGTTCCTGGCCATTGCCCTTTACAGCATCCTCATTTCCGTCATGCTGGCGCTCGTCCAGTGGGTGCCGGTGCTGTCGGATGCGTTCCGCACCATCTACGTCGTCCTGCAGTGGGCCGGCATTGCCGCGGCCGTCCTGCTTGCGGCGCTCGGCATCTGGAACGCCAACCACGGCCTGGCCCGGGACCTGCCGCTCGTCGGCTCGTTCCGCCTGTTCCGCACGGAACCGAAAGAGGACTAAGCGGCGCGGATCCGCGTCACCCAAAAAGAA
>ONLO01000022.1 GCA_900318715.1 uncultured Eubacteriales bacterium
CTCATTGCCGGCCCCGCCTGGGACTACGACGTCTCGTTCGGACGGACGCTGCACAAGTTCTTTGTCGGCGTCAGCGAGCCGATGCAGGTGAACGCAGAGGGCTGGTACAACGACTCCATTGGTCTGGAGCTTCCGGATGAACCGGTCAGCCTGCTGCAGGAATTCGGCAAGCACAAGAGCTTTATGCAGCGCGTTGCCAAAGTCTACAAGGAATATCAGTGGGCCTTCCATGACCTCAGCGACAATGTGACGCGTCAGCACAAACTGCTGAAAAAATCGGCTGCCATGAACAACGTGCGCTGGAGCACGCATCTGCTCGGCGCGGAATATGTCGTAGCACCGAACACCATGGCTGCCCTCGGCACCGGAAAATATCAGCTTCACTATGAAGTGACCACCACCTGGAGTTCATATTGCCGCAACCTCAGGGAATACTGCAACAAGCGGGTCCTGTGGCTGACGGATCATCTGACCTAAGAACAAATTACAAACAGGCATTAATATTCGGCGTAATATGCAAAGGAGGAGTCTGAATGACGGCTATTAGCAAACGACTCTTGTCATTGGCTCTGAGTCTGATCATGATGTTCGGTGCTCTCAGTGTCACCTCTCTGGCGGCAGAAGAGACTCAGCCGGTCAATCCGGTTGGGAACGAACTTCTGCAGTCTTTGGAAAGTATTCTGAGTTCCGGTCTGGCGGTTGCCGCAAACCCCAAAGCCGGTCTTGACAGCAGCGTCAATGTGGCGCTGGATCTTCAGGCCGGAAACGGGACCTTGTACCTTCCGGGACAGGCAAAGGAGAGCAACCTCCGTCTGTGCTGGGACGACACTGCCATAACCCTGTCCCGAAACGGCAAGACCTATAAGAGCGGAACCGCTCCGGTTGCGCCGGAAGGGGAAACCATCCGGTACGAAGTCCGCAAAGGACCGTTCTCCGGCAGCCTGACCATCCGGACCCGGAAAGGGTCGGCCGGCGTGGCTCCCATGTATTTGAATCTGGATGAAAGCAAAGGCACGGTTGCTGCTATGAATCTGGACTCGGACCATGAGACCCTCTGCTACGGGACGGTGCGCGTGGATGACCTGGAAAAGGACATCAGCATCAAAGGGCGCGGAAACTCCTCCTGGGTATTCCCGAAGAAGCCCTATAACTTCACCATCTACAAAAACAGCAAATACGACGACAAAAAGAAAGCCGAACTTATTCCCGGCGTCAAGGCCAAAAAGTGGTCCCTGCTCTCCAACTATGTGGACAGCTCGCTTCTGCGCAACAAAGTGGCCATGGATCTTGCCAACGACATGGGAATTGGTCTGGAAACCCGGTTTGTGGATCTCTGGATGAACGGTGACTACCTCGGCAACTATCTGCTGACGCCGAAGAAGGACGCCAATTCGCCGGATGGAGGTTTCATTATTGAAAACGACCACATTCCGGCCACCGGATCCGACGCGGTAGACCAGTTCGACTTCCCCAATATTTATGTCATGCCCGGCAAACACAATGTCATCAACATTGACGACATCGGTGACGATGCCAAAGCCAAAGGAGTAACGAAAGCCAGTATTGAAAAGTATTTCAAGAAGGCCTGGAACACGGTCCTCGACTACGACTCGGAAGAGTACCAGAAATACTTCGACATCGATTCGTTTGCCAAGCTCTACCTGATGATTGAGGTCTCCAAGACCTACGACTGTTATGCAGGCAACATCATCATGCGGCGCCGCGGCCTCTCCAAAAAGGACAAGCTCGTTGCTGGGCCCGCCTGGGATTACGACGTGGCTTTCGGCCGCACACTTCATAAGTTCCTGGTCGGCATGCCGGAGGACATCCAGCTGAATGCCGAAGGATGGTACAACGACAATGTCGGCATCCTCTACAACACGGAGGAACCCATTACCATTATGCAGGGCCTTGCCCGTCACAAGAGCTTCCAGAAGCAAATTGTCAAGGTCTACCGGGAGTACAAGTGGGCATTCGATGACCTTAGTGTCAATGTCACGCGCCAAAGCAAAGTCATCCGTGACTCGGCTCGCATGAACAACGCCCTCTGGCTCACCAACCATCCTGGTGCGGAGTACGTTGTGGCTCCGAACACCATGCAGCTTCTGGGCACTGGCAAATACAAGCTGGAATATGAAATTACCACCACCTGGAGTTCGTACGTCCGCAACCTGCGGGAGTACTGCACAAAGAGGGTCCTGTGGCTTTCAGACCAGCTGGCATAACGAATCAAAACGGAATCGCAGTATGGGAGGAAACCCTATGAGAAGAATCTGGAAACGTATTCTGGCAGTAAGCTTGTGTACGCTGATGCTGTTCAGCGTGCTCTCCGGCTCGGCATCGGCTCTGAATGCTAAGAATTATCGGGGCATAAAGTACGACTACTACTGTTACCTTGGCGACAGCATTCCGTTTGGTTACGGCTTGGTTCCCAAGGTAAACCAGTGGAGCCCGTTCAGCATTGGTGACCGCAATAAAGGATCCTATCCGGACCTAGTGGGCAAGGTTTTGGAAAAGAATAACCGCACCACTATCCAGCCCGCCGCTTCCTCCGGCAGTCGCATGTGCGACTACCGCATTCTTTTGGAGCGGGGCATGAAGAAAAAGAACCCGTACAACCGGAAAAACGACTGGTACGGCAAGCGTCATCCGGAACGGACCATGGTCCTGCGTCAGTCCGGACCAACCATCTGCAAATGGATTAAACAAGCGGATCTCCTCACCATTGAACTGGGTCTCAACGACATTACGGCGGCGCTTGTGAATTCGGCGTATGCCACGGGACTTGTGGACCTGGATCAGCTGAAGGATATTTCGGAATTGAATGATGTGGTGGCTTATTTAAGCTTCGCACTCGGCAATCTGATAGAGGAACCAAATGTGCTCGGCAACTTCCTTGCCAAATTCTACGAGGAAGTGGAAGAACTGCGGACCAACTCCCGCGAAGTGCTGAAAGACCTTGTGAAACTTGCTCCAAAGGCCGATATCCTGGTTGTTGGTTACCATAAACCGGTGGCCGGCCTGCGGGTCATTCCGGGAACGAATGCATCTTTGCTGTTCACCATTGTGGATGAAGTGTTCATGTCGTTCAACGCTTTTTTGGCAAGCACCACTGAGAAGTATGACAATGCGTACTACGTGGATGCCCCGGATGCGCCGGTCTTTTACCCGGAAGGAACATCGGTCATTGACATTCTTCAGGATACGGACAACTTCCTGCTTGGTGTCCATCCGAACGCCGAGGGGCATGAATATATTGCGACACAAGTACTTGACAAATTGAACGAAATCAATAAAACTTAACGGGTGATGTATTTTGAAAGCAATTCAATGGTCATTCCGGAGAGTTGAAAAGAAATACCTGATAAGTGTGGATCAATACCAGCAGCTGATGGATGCCCTGAAAGACTATGTGGTTCCGGACGACTATCCGGAGGGCACCATTTGCAACATTTATTACGACACGCCGGATCATGAACTGATCCGACAGTCGCTGCAAAAGCCGTTATATAAAGAAAAATTTCGGCTGAGAAGCTACGGGGTCCCGAGCGAAGGGAGTCCGGTGTTTCTTGAAATTAAGAAAAAGTTCAAAGGTATCGTCTATAAGCGGCGCGTACAGACCGATACCAGCGCCGCCATGGAGTACCTTCATGGCGGTTCAGACCCCGTTGTAAACGACCGACAGATCATGAATGAAATCCATTGGTTCTGCCGGCGGTACCCACTCGTCCCGGGTATGTTTGTTGCCTATGACCGGCAGTCGTTCAAGGCCGTGGAAAATCCGGAACTGCGCATTACCTTTGACCGGAACATCCGCTACCGCAACGTGGATATGGACTTGACGCACGGTGACTATGGCATCCGTCTTCTTCCGGAAGATACTATTGTCATGGAAATCAAAATTCCGGGGGCAGTCCCGGTATGGCTCTCGAATATCCTGAGCTCGCTTCAAATCTTCCCGACCTCATTTTCCAAGTACGGCAAGGCCTACCTGAAAACGCTCGGGACCAAAAGCAATTCAATTGGAATGGGTGGTTAAACAGTATGCTTCATAGTATTATCGGTTCACAGATGACCGTACCGGTGTTTCTCATCTGCATTTTCCTGGCGGCGGCCGTTGGTCTCGGAACCGCCTTCTTGTTCTCCTTTAAATCCAGGCACACGGCTTCCATGTTCCTGACTCTTTCCATTATGCCCGCCGCCATTGCGCTGGTCATCATGCTGGTCAACGGGAACATCGGCGCCGGTGTTGCAGTAGCCGGTGCGTTTGCACTGGTACGCTTCCGGAGTGTTCCCGGAACGGCACGGGAAATTGCCGCCATCTTTGTGGACATGGCGCTCGGACTTGCCTGCGGCATGGGTGAAATTGCATTGGCAATCATCTTCTTTGCCATTATGGCGGTTCTGGTCCTGATCCTTACTCTGACCGGACTCGGCGACCGGGGCAACCGGCGCCGGCAGCTGAAAATTACCATTCCAGAGAATCTGGATTACAACGAGCTCTTTGACGACCTGCTGGAGGAGTACACGGTCAAAAGCGAACTGATTCAGGTCAAGACGACCAACATGGGTACGCTCTATGAGCTCTGTTATGACGTCGTTTTGAAAGACGAGGAGCAGACCAAGGAATTCCTCGACGAACTCCGCTGCCGGAACGGCAACCTCAGCATTGCACTGGGCCGGATTACCGACAACGGAGCCCTGTAAGCTCATTTTAGTTAAAATGTAGGTAGTTATGTCACCGAATTCAAATTTTCCTCCCGAACTGACGCCGCTGCACACAAACGGCTCCGCCAGCCGGGACCAGGAATACCGAAGACAAAACTTAACATCGAAAAAGAAATTGGCACCAGAAGTCCGCCAGGTCATCGTCCTGGCGGTTCTGGCTGTCCTTATTTTTGCCGGTTTTCAGATTTACTTTACGGCGTCCCGCCTCCATCTTTCGGAACAGCTGGGGAGTGAAAATCCGTATTTCCGCCCGGACCTCGTCTATGACGGGTACAATGGCTTTGCCGCACTGGATGACAGCAAGACACCGCTTCTCAACCAGGTCGTTGATTTTGAAGCCCTGTATGCGGAAATGACCGGCTCCACCAAAAAGGCCGTGGCGGAACAAGGTATTTTTGCCGCGGATCCGGATGCGGACGGATACCGTCCGAAGTCCCGTTCCGGCAAGCTGTTCTACGACTGCTTCCGGCTGGAAACCGGGAAGGACGCGCCGTCAACATCGCTCAAAAACGGAGACCTGATTCCGGTGGTCCTGCACATTGACACGTCGACCCTGAACGGACTGTCCATGGTCACCCATAAGGTCAGTGACAAGGAGACGCTGGAACTGAACTACAAGGTTGCCGGCCTGAAAGACCCCATGGCGGTCATCAACCCGTTCGGCGGCATTGAAAAGCTCATTGTGGACAACACGAACAACAACAGCATTATGGTCTTCCAGAGCGAAGAGTATTCGGAAGTGTTCGGCTCCTATGTGGTCACGTATAAAGAGAGTCCCGCGGTCGGCGCCACCGGCCTCATCCTGACCAACGGGAACGGACAGGACGTCAACGCGCTGTCCTTTGCGTCCGACAAATACAAGAACGACCGGAACATAACGCTTCGCGCCAATGTGCTCCGGGAGGACGGGGTGGAGCGTCATGACACGTATCTGGAACTGGAAGACGGTGTCATTCTGTATCCGCTCTCCAAGACGTTCCAGGCCGGCATCTGGTACTGCCTGACCACAGACCCGTCGGAGACGACCCCGCAGCTGCTCCGGCCGCTCTACGACAAGAGCCTGGATGCCGCCCGGGAAGCCGTCGGCTCCGGCGCCATGATTGAGAAATGCTACCTCATTGTCTATCCGGAGTCCGGCACCAGTGACATCTACTATGCCGCCAAGTATCTGGACGGCAGCACCGAACAGTACGCCATGATTACGGTCCACGGCGTCAAGGTGGACGAGAACTACCAGCTGGCCGACACGGACAGCTACACGTACGACGTCGTCAGTGGGCTGTCGGATATTGCGGCCATTGAATCCGGCCTGCAGGCAACCATTGCCGAGTACAAGGAGGACTACGACGCCGAACTGGATCTGACCGAACTGCCCATTGAATAACGCACACAAAAACAGCCGCCC
>ONLO01000153.1 GCA_900318715.1 uncultured Eubacteriales bacterium
GGCGTCTTTCCCGGAAATGTCGGGGACCAGCAGGATTATGAGGTTGCTTTCGTGGCGCCGGAAGTGGTTCGGATTGCGGACCACAACCGCCGGCGGCGGGAAGAACAGATTCTGGGGTGGCAGCGTGCGGCCGAAGAGGGCAGCACGGATGCACAGCTTGAACTGGGCCTGAATTATCTGTTCGGGAGCAAAGGACTTCCGCAGGACGACGCAAAAGCGTTTGAATATCTGACCTCTATGGAGGAACCGGATGCCGAGGCCAAATACTGGCAGGGTGTCTGTTACACCTACGCCATCGGCACGGACGAGGACCCGGAGCGGGCCTTTGCGCTCTACAATGAGGCCGCGGAGGAAGAATTCCCGGCGGCCTATACGGCGCTGGGCCTGTGTTTTGAAAACGGATCCGGCACCGAAGCCGACATCAAAAAGGCGCTGGACGCTTATAAGCGCGGCGCCGATCTCGGCTCGCCGGAGGCCTGGTACTGCCTCGGCAACCTGAATTTTACCGGAAACGGCGTTCCGGAAGACCCGGAAGAAGCCGTCCGCTGTTACTTCAAGGCCGCCGAAGCCGGCCATCCGCACGCCAGTTTTATGCTCGGTTACTGTTATGAGACCGGCGCAGGTGTGGAGCAGTCCTATGAAAAAGCGGCCACCCTCTACAATGCGGCAGCCAAAAAAGACATTCCCGAAGCCGTCTGCTCGCTCGGCGTACTCTACTACAACGGAAACGGCGTCCGCCGGAACCCGGAGCAGGCCGCGGAGTGCTTCCGCAAGGCCGTTCAGCTGGGCAGCAGCCGTGCGCTTCTGTTTCTCGGTCTCTGCTACGACTTCGGCGAAGGCGTCCTTCAGGACGTCGAGGGCGCCCTGAAGTGCTACCGCAAGGCGGCCGAAGCCGGGGAGCCGGGGGCCATCTACGACCTCGGGCTCTGCTACGACGTCGGCCACGGCGTCCCGCAGTCCTACGAACAGGCCGCGGAGTACTACCGGCAGGCGGCGGACCTCGGCGAGGCCAAGGCCATGGCGCGGCTGGGCCTGCTCTACGAGGCCGGCTGGGGCGTCCCGCAGTCCTTCAGCAAGGCCACGGAGCTCTACCAGCAGGGCATTGAACTCGGCAGCCCCGAGGCCATGACAAACCTGGCGGTCCTGTACCGCTCCGGAACGGGCGTTCCGCAGAATGCCGGCAAAGCCTACCGTCTGCTGACGGATGCCGCCGAACGGGACTTCCCGCGCGCCCAGTACCTTCTGAGCGTCTTCACCGCCCTCGGCGAAGAGTGCCGCAAGAATCCGGAAAAGGCCTTTGACCTGGCCTGCAAGGCCGCCGAAGGCGGGTACCCGCGCGCCTGGTTCACGGTCGGCTACTGCCTGGAACACGGCGTGGGAACCTCTGTGGACCATGCAAAGGCTGCGGAGTGCTACCGGATTGCTGCATCGCAAGGGGACGCGGATGCCCAGTACAACCTCGGCGCCATGTTCCATACGGGACGCGGCGTGGCCAAAGACGACGACCGCGCCTTCCCCATGTTCCTGGCGGCTGCCAAATCCGGCGACCCGGATGCCCAGTGCCAGGTCGGCTACTTCTACGAAAACGGCCTGTCCGTTCCCATCAACGAGTCCAAAGCCATCCAGTACTACAAGGATGCTGCGGCGCAGGGCCAGCCGGAAGCGCTTCGGAATCTGGCGCACTGCTACGCAGAGGGCATTGGGGTCAATCAGGACGCCAAACGGGCCTATGACTACTACAAACAGGCGGCGGAAGCCGGATGCCGGAATGCCAACTACAACCTTGGCCTTCTGCACGAGACCGGCACCGGCGTTTCCGAGGCAAACGTGCCGGAAGCCATGAAATGGTATAAGGTCGGTTCCGACCTGGACGACCCGGCCTGCGACAGCGCCCTGGTCCGCCTGCAGAAAAAGGAGGCTGCGGCAGATGCCGGTGCCCAGAAACTGGCCCGGATCCTGTCCTGCCTGAGCGTTCTGGCACTGGTCCTCTGGCTGGTCTTCCGCTTTGCGGTGACCGTGCCGGCGGCGGCCAGCCTCATCTGTATTATTGCTGCACTGGTTTTACTGGTTGCCTCGGTGTTCGTGCTCAGCCGCCGGCTGACCGTCCGCGGAAAGCGTGACACCTGGCCGGAAACCAGCCCGGACCCCGGTCCGAACGCAGAATAAGATATTAACAGGAGGGTTTCGTATGAAAAAATCCAAAGGAAAACTTCTTGCCCAGATTGGACTGTTCCTCATTGGCGCACTGCTTGCCTTCAGCGGCATCCTGTGTTTTATCAACCCGACCGGCAGTCTCGACACCATTACCAACGTCATCGGCTGGGTCCTCATTGTGACTGGCGCTGCCACGCTGATCTTTGTCTTTACCATTGGACAGATCCTGCTGTTTCTTGGCGGGGTCGTCGGCTCGGCCATAATGGACATTCTGTTCGGCTTCCTGTTCCTGCGCTTTGACGGGACTATGTCGAGGGTGTTCGTCATCCTCTATGCCGTCATCCTGCTGGGCCTGGGCGGCCTGAGCCTGCTCCTCAGCCTGGTGACCCGGATTTTCCGCAAAGAGGGCGGAAAGCTCTGGCTCGTGGCGCTGTGCGCGGCGGTTCTTTTCATTGCGCTTGGCATTGTTGCCATTTCGAATCCGCTTGCGGGCGATACAATCTTCATGATTCCCGTCGGCCTGATCCTGCTGGCCGTGGGCGCCGCTTATATCGGCATCGGCATTGCCGTGGGCAAGACCGACAAGTTCCTGAAGAACGCCGAAGAGGCCGCATCCGTTCCGGGCGGAAGCAAACCCTATTTCAAAGATGTGACGGACGAAGACGACTCGTCCTCCAACGCCAGCCCGACCGCATAAGCGGCGGCAAAAGACAAACGAAAGCCCTTGTGAAGCTGCTTCACAAGGGCTTTTACTTTCTGTTTTGTTGTGCCGGCTCAGCCGTTCTTTGCCTCGGCCAGCGCCTCCATGAGGGTGTGCAGAGCTTTCTGGAGCTTGTAGGCCTTCAGACCGCCGACCGGCAATTCGTCCAGCATCTGTTTCGGAACGCAGACGGCAATGTCCTTGAGGTTCTTGCCTTCCTTGGTCAGTTGGATGCGGATGTTCCGCTCGTCCTGCTCGTCCCGGATGCGGGAAATGTAACCCTGTTTCTCCAGCTTCTTGAGCAGGGGAGTCAGAGTGCCGGAGTCCAGGAACAGTTTCTCACCCAGTTCCTTGACGTTGATGTCGTCCTTTTCCCAGAGCGCCATGAGGGTAATGTAACCGGTATAGGTCAGATTGTACGGTTCCAGAAGCGGCTTGTAGCGCTTGATGACTTCTTTGGAGCAGACGTAAAGCGAGAAGCAGAGCTGATTGTCCAGCTTCAGAAGTTCGTCTGCCGGAAGCGCGCTGATGGCGGCTTCGGAGAAGGTATTTTCTTTCATTGCAAAAGACCTCCCGGGTCGGAATTACTTGGAGTACAAAGATAATTGTGTTCAATCGAATAGTATTATTGTCTATAAGATTGCACGGTTTGTCAAGGGCTTTCCCCAAAAAAGCCGCAGCGCGTCCGGCTGCGGCTCTGGAAGTACAGGGTTTCGGGTTATTTGAGAAATTTGTCCACCAGACCGTAGAGGTTATCCATGGTCTCTTTACTCTGGTCCTGAATGGCACGGTTTATGGCTTGGCCGAAGTGTTCCTTGATGATGACCCGGGCGGTGCTGCCCAGCGAGGACTCCACGGCTGCCAGCTGGATGAGGATGTCGCCGGCGTCGCGGTTGGCGTCCACCATCCGCTTGACGGATTCCAGATGGCCGATGGCGCGGGCAAGGCGGTTGGAGACCGTCTTGCGGACGGCTTCGTCATCCGACAGGCTGTGGTGCCGGTGCGGCTTCTGCGTTTCCGCAGCGGACAGGGCCGTTTCCCGGTACTCCGCGGCATTGCCGAGGAAGGCCCGGAGGAAATTGGGACGGCCGAAGTCCTTGCTGCCCATGCCGTATCCGACGTCCACAATGTCCATGGGCGGCATTCCGCCGAAGGAACTGACGAAATATTTGAGAATGGCGGCGCCGGTGGGCGTGCAGAGCTCGCCGTTAATGCCGCTGCTGTAGACCGGAATGCCCTGCAGAAGCTTGGCAGTGGCCGGTGCGGGAATGGGCAGGATGCCGTGGGCACAGCGGACTTTTCCCGAGCCGGTCTCCACGGGGGAGGCCAGGATCCGTTCCGGATTCAGACGCTCAACCAGCATGGCCGCGCTGACCACGTCTGCCACTGCGTCAAGGGTGCCGACTTCATGGAAATGGATGTCCGAGACCGTGGTGCCGTGGACGGCGCTCTCGGCGTCGGCAATGAGGTAATAGATTTCCTTTGCGTCGTGCTTGACCCGGTCCGAGACCTGAAGCCCGTCAATAATGGCGGTAATGTCGGCCAGGGAACGGTGCTTATGGGTATGGCCGTCCTCATGAGCATGTTCATGGGCATGCGTGTGCTCGTGCTCATGGCTGTGGTGCAGGTCGGTTTCCTCGGCCAGCTGTGCTTCGGGAAGCAGCTCCGCCGGCTGTTCTTCCCGGCCGTTGATGAGGACCCGGAAATGCGTGCCGGAAATGTCGTAGCTTTCGGCGGGGAACGCATAGACCGATACGCCGGGGATGCCGGCGTTGTTGAGGTCGTTCAGGAATTCATCTTTGTGTTCCACCAGTTCCCAGAGAGCGGCCGAAAACATGTCGCCGGAGGCGCCGTTGCCGCAGTCAAGATAAAGAGTCCGCATAAGGATACGCTCGCTTTCTAAAACTAATACCTATATACTATAACCTTTTTTGTCCGAAAAGAAAATACCGGAAACCAAGGAAAAGCACCCGGTGCAGGGAGCACCGGGTGCGGAACCACAAATTCTTATTTGTCAGCGGCTTTTGCTGCTTTTGCTTTTGCAATGCGCTCTGCCTTTTCAAGGTCCAGCTTCTGCTGTTCCTGAAGAAGGGAACGGATTTCGCCGAGGACATCCAGTTCGGTCTCGGCCGGAGCCTCTTCCTCTTCCGGCTCATCTTTTTTTGCCAGAGCCTGTGCTTTGTTGATGGCACGGATAATGAGGAACAGAACGAGTGCAACGAGCAGGAAGTTGATGATGGCAGAAATGAAGCTACCATACTTCAGCAAGACACCGGTGTCACCGAGGGGAGCGACGAGCTCAGCCAGGTCACTGCTTCCGAGGAGGCCGATGATCGGGTTGATGATGTCGTCGACCAGAGACGTCACGATGGCCGTGAACGCACCGCCGATGATGATGCCGATTGCCATGTCGAGGACATTGCCGCGCATGATGAATTCTTTAAATTCTGCAATAAAACCTTTCTTCTCTGCCATTTCAATAAACCCCTTTCAAAATATGAAACAGAATGGTTGAAACCGGCCGGAACCGGTTCGTGCTAACAGTAATATTCTAGCAGAAACTGTTTAATGTCTCAATTCCCCAATTGAAAAAACTGCAAAAGGAAAGCCCTGCGTTTGCAGGGCTTTCCGAGGTTAAACAACTTAGTGGATCCAGCCGCCGTACTGAGCAATGACTGCTGCAAAAACGGTGGAAATGACCGTCATCAGTTTGATGAGGATGTTGATGGACGGACCCGAAGTATCTTTGAACGGGTCACCGACGGTGTCACCGACAACAGCCGCATGATGGGCTTCGGAGCCTTTTCCGCCGTATTTTCCGCCTTCAATGTACTTCTTGGCGTTGTCCCAGGCACCGCCGGAGTTGGCCATGAAGACGGCCATCAGAACACCGGTGACAAGGGAGCCTGCCAGCATACCGCCGAGCGCTTTGGCGCCAAGCAGGAAGCCGATGAGCAGGGGAACGATGACGGCAATGAGTCCGGGGACGATCATTTCGCGAAGAGCGGCCGTCGTGGAGATGGAGACGCAGGTCTTGTAGTCCGGCTTCTCGGTGCCGCCGAGGATGCCCGGTTTCTCACGGAACTGACGGCGGACTTCTTCAATCATTTTGTTGGCAGCTTTACCAACCGAAGACATGGTGTAGGCCGAGAACAGGAACGGAAGCATACCGCCGATGAAGAGCCCGGCAACGACCGGAGCGGAGGTAACGTCAATACCGTCTTTGATGCCGACGGCCTGGGTGAAGGTGGTGAACAGGGCCAGCGCGGTCAGGGCAGCAGAGCCGATGGCAAAGCCTTTACCGACAGCAGCGGTGGTGTTACCGACCGAGTCGAGTTTGTCGGTGATCTGACGGACACTCTCGTCCAGTTCGGACATTTCGGCAATACCGCCGGCGTTGTCCGCAATGGGACCATAGGCGTCAACCGCAACCGTAATTCCGGTCGTGGAGAGCATGCCGACTGCGGCAAGTGCAATACCGTAGAGGCCGGCGCACTTGAAGGCAATGATGATGCCCGCAGCAATGACGACGATGGGAATGGCGGTGGACATCATACCGACCGAGAGACCGGAGATGATGTTGGTAGCGGGACCCGTCTGGGACTGTTCCGCAATTTTCTTGACGGAACCATAGGAATCCGACGTGTAGATTTCGGTTACGGTACCAATGACCAGACCGCAGATAAGACCGGCAATGACGGCCCAGAACGGACCGAAGCCGACGAAGTAATACTTGCAAAGGAAGAAGGCCGCAACGATGACCAGCGCAGAGGAAACCCACTGGGCAATCCGAAGGGCACGGTGCGGATCCGAATTTTCTCCGCCGCGGACAAAGAACGTGGAGACAATGGAAGCCACGATTCCGAGTGCGGACAGAAGAAGCGGGAACAGCATGCCGGCGAAGTCATGTCTGGACATGGCAGCAACGCTGGCAAGAGCACCGAGGGACAGGGAAGAGACGATGGAACCGACATAGGACTCATAGAGGTCGGCACCCATACCGGCAACGTCACCGACGTTGTCACCGACGTTGTCGGCAATGACCGCCGGGTTGCGGGGGTCGTCTTCCGGAATGTTGTTTTCTACTTTACCGACGAGGTCGGCGCCGACATCAGCAGCCTTGGTGTAGATACCGCCGCCGACACGGGCAAACAGAGCAATGGACGAAGCGCCCAGGCTGAAGCCGAACAGGATGCTGGAGTCATGGGTAATGGCGAAAATGAGGCCGACGCCGAGAAGGCCGAGGCCGACAACGGACATACCCATAACCGCACCGCCGGAGAAGGCAATGGACAGAGCTCTGTTCATGCCGTGCTCACGGGCGGCGTTGGCCGTACGGACGTTTGCACGGGTGGCAACCTGCATGCCCAGGAAACCGGCAAGAACCGAGAACAGGGCGCCGATCAGGAAGCAGACCGCAGTGGGCCAGCCGATGAAGATGCCCAGCAGCAGGAACAGGACCGCTGCAAAGATGACCAGAATTTTGTACTCAGACGTCAGGAAGGCAAGTGCACCTTCGTGGATGTGGCCGGAAATTTCTTTCATCCGGTCCGTTCCTTCAGGGGCTTTCACGACCCGATAGGTCAGGAAGCCGGCAAAGAGCAGTGCCAGCACACCCGCTGCAGGAATGATGTAAAGTAATCCTCCCATAATTCATCCTCCAATAACCGTAGTTTTTCTCAGCTTAGGGAGAAGCTGATTAGCATTACATATTCTAGCAAACTAAACAGTGTCTTTCAATATGTACCAAAAAAATAAATAAGAATTAAACAAACCTATTATGTCGTGTCAGTTTCGTCTGTGGCGCTTTTGTGCGCCGTCCGGAGTTGTTTGCCCGGAAAAGGACAAATATTACAAAATTGTTTCCAAATTTTTTCAATCCGGACACAATATATTGTGCTTTGCCCGGATGTTGACCACAAGACACGAAAAATAGAGTCTTGCGGATGTGGGGAACTGCCCTTATAATTGGAAGTACCAGTGGGGGAAAGTGGAGCAAAATGGTGTAAAGTGGTTGGAAAGGAGATGAGCACACCATGGATTGCGTCGGCAGTTTCCAATTTAATATGGACGCAAAGAACCGTGTGTTCATTCCGTCCAAATACCGCGAGTACTACAAAGGCGGTTTCTACGTCTGCAAAGGCGCGGACAAATGCCTTTATGTCTACACCCTGGACAACTGGGAAGTCGTCTCCGCGAAAATCAAGGCGCTTCCCGGAACTCCGCAGGGCCGTGCCTTCAAGCGCGACTTCTTCAAAAATGCGGATATGGCTGACCTGGACGCACAGGGCCGCTTCATTATTAAAGCGGAACTGGCCCAGTACGCCGGACTGACCAAAGAATGCGTCATTCTCGGCGCCGGCGACCGGTTCGAAATCTGGAACCCGGACGACTACGAGGACGACACTTACCATACGCCGACGGCAGATGAAGTCGGAATGGATGAAATCTTCTGATGAGTGAGAAGATGTTTTCTCATGTACCGGTCCTGCTGAACGAGGTCCTGGACTCCCTGGACATTCAGCCGGACGGAATCTATCTGGACGCTACGGCCGGCGGCGCCGGCCATTCCCGGGAAATCCTGAACCGGCTTGGTCCGGACGGCAGACTCATTGCCATGGACCAGGACCCGGACGCCATCCGCATTCTGAACGAACGGATCGGCGGGGACCCGAGGGTCACCGTCGTCCACCGGAATTTTGCCGAACTGAAACCGGCCCTTGCCGAACTGGGCATTGACCGGGTGAGCGGCATCCTGGCGGATCTCGGAGTCAGTTCCCATCAGCTGGACACCGCGGAACGGGGCTTTTCCTTCCATGTGGACGCACCGCTGGACATGCGGATGAGTCAGGAAGGGGAGACGGCGGCCGATTTATGCAACCGGCTTCCGGAAGAAGAGCTCCGGCGGATCCTGTACCAGTACGGGGAAGAAAAATATGCACCGCGTATTGCGGCGGCCATTGTCCGGGAACGGGAAACCGCTCCCATTGAGACGACCCTTCAGCTGGCGGAACTGGTGAAAAACGCCGTTCCCGCCAAGGCCAGACGAGAAAAACATCCGGCAAGACGGACGTTTCAGGCGTTCCGGATTGCCGTCAACGGAGAACTCGAGGTTCTCGACCGCGCCATGGACGACATGTTTGACGTGTTGGCGCCGGGCGGAATCCTCTCCGTCATAACATTTCATTCATTGGAAGACCGTGCGGTCAAACAGCGCTTTGCAGCATTCTGTGAAGGGTGTATCTGCCCGCCGGAATTTCCCGTCTGCGTTTGCGGACGGACTCCCAGCGGGGAGCTCCCGTTCAAATTCCGGGCTCCGTCCGAACAGGAACTGGAGGAGAATCCGCGCAGCCGGAGCGCCAGGCTCCGGAGCGTCCGGAAGCTGAAGGACCGGGAACCCGCAACGAAAAAACCCTTTATTTAGACATCTACCGTGTCATCGGATCCAAACCATATAAAAGGTTGAAAGGAGGTGAGCCACATGGCATCTGCAAATGAATCGGCAGCGCGTAGTTACGGAAGCTACGGGCGTCCCAACCGGTCGGCCAACTACCGCCGCGCGGACTATCAGCGCGGTTCGGCCGTGCCTGTGGCTCGCCCCCGCCAACCGGCGGCGGAACCGCGGCGGGCACCAAGGCCCAGAGTCGTACGGAAGACCAAGGCTCAGCTTCGGGCGGAGGCCCGGCGCAGCCGTGCGGTCGCCATCCGGATTCTGGCCGTGGCCACCGTCCTGTTCACCATGATTGCTTTTCAGATCTACAGTCAGGTCCGGGTCGACGAGCTGGACCATCAACTGAACGACATTAACCGGCAAATCAGCATTGTGGAGAGCGACAACGCCCGTCTGAACATGATGCTGGACGCCAGCATTTCCCTGGACAAAGTGGACGACTACGCCCGCAACAAACTGGGAATGGTCAAAGTCAGCGACTATCAGGTCAACTACGTCAAGCTGTCCGAAGCCGACTCGGTGGAGGTCAGCGGAGGCAAGATCCACCAATCCTTATGGGAACGAATCAAATCGGTCTTGTAACCGGACTGTGAATGGAGAACTATGCACTACCTGTCATTCGGGAATACCCGACCTTTATGCCATCCATACACAGGTGCAATTGAGCAGGCATCTGTGTTCAGCAATAATTAATAGTTACTTTTTGAGAGTTAGGAGTGCGCACCCCGCACTCTTAACTCTCAAAGCCGTAATTCGGGGAAGTTTTGGAGGATTCAAAAATGGCGAGAAACTCGAAGAAAAAGCTTCGAAACCGCGCAGTGGCGGCCATCCTGATCACCATTGTTTTTGGCTTTGGCATTGGGATTGTCGGCCTGTTCAGCGTCGGTCTGGTCCACGGAAGCGAAAACCGCCAGAAAGCGGAGTCGGAACTCCTGTCCGACACCGTTATCAGCGCGCGCCGCGGCACCATTTACGACCGGAACGGCAACGTCCTTGCCCAGAGCGCGGATGCCTGGAAAATCTACATTAATCCCTCCGAAATCAAAGACGATGAGACCGCGCAGGAAGTGGCGCAGGACCTGTCCACCATCATTAAGGACGTCAAATACAAAGAGGCCTACAAGGCCGCTAAAAAGAGTGACTACACCTATGTCGTCGTGGCCACCAAGGTGGACCACGAGACGGAAAAAGCCATTGAGGCGCTCCGGACGGAGAAATACGAACAGGGCTACGGCCTCATCATCGGCATTGAAGACGACGTGGAGCGGTATTATCCGTACGACAACTTTGCCTCCACCATTCTGGGCTTCACCGGAAACGACGACTCCGGCCGTTCCGGGCTGGAGACCTACTACAATTCGACTCTGACCGGCGTGGCCGGCCGGAGCATTGCCTCGGAAAACGCCAAGCAGGACGAAATGTCCTCCGACTCCAACGTGTTCTTCGAGGCCACGAACGGCACCAGCCTGAAGCTGACCATTGACGACGCCATCCAGTACTACCTGGATTCGTCCCTGTCCAATGCGGTCCGCCAGCTGGAGGCCCACTACGGTTACGGCATTGTCATGGACGTGGACACCGGTGCCATCCTGGCCATGTCCTCGCAGCCGGATTACGACTGCAACGACCCGTACACCATTACCGACAAGGAAACCAGGAAGGCCATTGACGAGATCAAAGACAAGGACAAAAAGGCGCAGGCAGAATCCGACGCCCTGTTTGCCCAGTGGAGAAACCGGACCATTACGGACACGTATGAACCGGGCTCCGTATTCAAATGCATTACGGCGGCCGCCGGCATTGAAGAGGGTGTGGTCAGCCCGGACGAAATGTTCGTCTGCACCGGCAGCTACCAGGTGGAAGACCGTACCTACCACTGCTCGTACAATCCGGGCCACGGCGAAGAGGACTTTACCACATCGCTGATGAACTCCTGCAACCCCATCTACATCCAGGTGGCGCAGCGCCTTGGCTCCGAGACCTTCTCCAAATACTTTGACGCATTCGGATTCTCCGAAACGACCGGCGTGGACCTGCCGGCAGAAGCCATTCCGACGGCAGGCGTCACCTACTACTCGGTGGATAAGATGGGCGCCGTCCAGCTGGCCTCCAGCTCGTTCGGCCAGACCTTCCAGGTCACGCCCATCCAGATCATCACCGCCATCAACGCCATTGCCAATGACGGCAAACTGATGACCCCGTACATTGTGGACGAATTCCTCGACCAGGACGGAAATGCGGTCTCCAAGACCAAGCCGCATGCCAAGCGGCAGGTCGTCTCCAAGCTGACGGCCGACGCGGTCACGGACATGATGGTGGAAGTGGTCAAGGGCGGTACCGCGGCCAACGCCTACGTGCCCGGCTACAAAGTGGCCGGCAAGACCGGTACCTCCGAAAAGCTGACCATGGGCGACGGCTACTACATCGGCTCCTTCGCCGGCTTTGCCCCGGCGGACGACCCGCAGATTGCCGTCCTCATTGCCATTGATGAACCCATGGGCGGCAACTTCACCGGCGGTAAGACCGCCGCTCCGGTGGCCGCGGAGGTCATTGAGAACACGCTCAAATATCTGAACGTGGAACCGGAATACACCGAAGAGGAAAAGGCGGAACTGGACGTCAAGACGCCCAACGCCGTCGGCCTCTCCGTGGACGACATCCGCGCCGAACTGCAGGAGCAGGGCTTCACCGTGGAAGTCATCGGCAAGGGCGACAAGGTGGTCCGGCAGATGCCGGCCGCCGGCAAGCTCGTACCGCAGAAAGGCATTGTGGTCCTGTACACGGAAGCCGACCTCAAGACCCGCAAAGTGGAGGTTCCGAACCTGGTCGGCATGACCGAGACGCAGGCCAGGTACTGGGCGCTGCGGAGCGGCCTGAACGTGGAAGTTGTCGGCGACACCTCGTCCGGCGCATCCCTTCGGCAGAACATTGAACCCGGCACGACGGTAGCCATCGGCTCGACCGTGACGGTCACCTATATCTCCGGCAGCAATGAAATGAACATTGAAGACACCGGAAATGCAGACTAATGGAGGCAGCAGAATGAGAACGTTTACCACGGAAGAAATTGCCGCTTTTACCGGCGGGCAGGCCAGCGGCCATGCGGACATTACTTCGGTCGTCATTGACAACCGGGAAGTGACGCCGGGCGCCCTGTTCATCGGCATTGTCGGCGAGCGCCTCGACGGGCACCAGTTCATTCCGGCAGCGGTAGATGCAGGCGCAGCGGCCATCATGAGCCACAAGGACGTGGACTGCGCCGTACCGGTCATCCGTGTGGCGGACACCACGCAGGGTTTTCTGGACCTTGCCGGTGCCTACCGCAATGAGTTTGACATTCCCGTCGTTGGCCTGACCGGCAGCGTCGGCAAGACCACGACCAAAGAGATGATCTGGTGCGTGCTCGGCGCCCGTTACTGTGCGCACAAGACGTATCTCAACTGGAACAACGAAATCGGCCTGCCGAAGGTCCTTCTGGGCCTCAGCCCGGAGCACACGGCGGCCGTCATTGAAATGGGCATGAACCACAAAGGCGAAATTTCCCGCCTGACCCGGATTGCCCGTCCCACGGTCGGCGTCATTACGAACGTCGGGGTCTCGCACATTGAAAACCTCGGCAGCCGCGAAGGCATTCTGGCCGCTAAGCTGGAACTGCTGGAAGGCATGGCGCCGGGCACGCCGCTCATCCTGAACAAGGACAACGACATGCTTGCAACGGTGGAGTGCACCGACCATCCCATTGTATGGTTCGGCCTGCACGCCGACGGCCTGGACGTGACCGCCGAAGACATTACGTACCCGGAGAACGGCACCCGCTTTACCGCGGTGGCCGGAAGCGAACGGTGCACGGTGGAGCTCCCGACGACCGGCGAGCACAACGTCTATGACGCTCTGGCCGCTCTGGCCGCCGGACTGCAGACCGGCATTCCGCTTGCGGAAGGCGCGGCGGCTCTGGCGGGCTACCGGCCGGCGGGCATGCGCGGAAACGTGGTGGAAAAGGGCGGCGTCACCATTATTGAGGACTGCTACAACGCCAGCCCCGATTCCATGAAGGCCCTGGCGGACACCCTGATGCTCAAGGGGGCGCCCGGCCGCCGGAAGATTGCCGTCATCGGCGATATGCTGGAGCTGGGGGATTACACAGAAGAAGCGCATCGCCTGGCAGGAACCTACATGGCGGAGGCAGGAGTCGACATGCTCCTGACCTACGGCCCCGAGTCCCGTCTGGCGGCGGAAGCGGCCCGGGACGGCGGGCTCATGCGGGTGTTTGACTTCACGGACAAGGACGACCTTGCCGAAAAGCTTATCTCCATGATAAAACCGGGCGATGTAGTGGCCTTCAAAGCCAGCCACGGCATGCACCTCGAAGAAGTTATTGAACGCGTCTATCAGGCGCTGGAAGATTAAAGGAGAACAGACCATGAACGTAATTATTGCAATGGTTGCCGCGCTGGTGGTGGGGTTTGCACTGAGTGCGCTGCTGGGACGCATCCTGGTCCCGTGGCTCCACAAGCTGAAATTCGGCCAGACCATTCTGGACATCGGCCCGAACTGGCACAAGCAGAAGCAGGGGACGCCGACCATGGGCGGTCTCATGTTCATTGCCGCAACGGTCGTGTCGTTTGTCCTGATCATTGTCATAGACAAGATTATGGGCGGGGACCTCATTGGAACCGGCTACCTGGTGCCCGGCGCCGTCAAAGCCAAGATCTACGGCGGCGTGCTGATGGCGCTCGGGTTCGGCATCATCGGCTTCCTGGACGACTACATCAAGGTCCGCAAGAAGCAGAACGAAGGCCTGACGGTCATTCAGAAGACCATTCTCCAGGTCCTGGTCAGCGGCGCCTACATTGCAACGCTGGTCCTCTCCGGCAACCGCTTCCTGGTCCTGGCGTCCGGCAAGACCTGGGACTACGGCGGAACGCTGCTGTTCTGCATTTTCACGTTCATTGTCATTTACGCCACCGTCAACGCGGTCAACTTCACGGACGGCATTGACGGCCTGTGCTCCTCGGTCACCATTACCGCGGCGGTCGCCTTTGCCGCCATGGCCCTGGTCCGCGAGTGCTTCGGCGCCGGTGTCCTGGCGTCCGCGCTTGCCGGTGCCTGCGCCGGTTACCTCATCTGGAACTGGCACCCGGCCAAATGCTTCATGGGCGACACCGGATCCATGTTCCTCGGCGGCATGGTCGTGGCGCTTGCCTACGCCATTGACAATCCGCTCATCCTGCTCCTTGCCGGCATCATCTACGTGGCGGAAGGCGCTTCGGATGTCATCCAGATCCTGTACTTCAAGCTGACCCGCCGGATTGCCCGGCGCACCGACCCGAATGCCACGGGCAAACGGCTGTTTAAAATGGCGCCCATCCACCATCACTTTGAGAAGAGCGGATGGAGCGAAGAAAAAATCTGCATTGTGTTCTCCATCATCAACCTTTGCGGCGGAGCCATCGGCTTTGTCCTGTACGCCCTGGGAGGGTAAACTATGGCTAGTTCCCGTACACAGCAACCGCGCCGAGCGTCGGCACAGACCCGGCGCCGCCCGGCGGACACGCGCCGCCGGCCGGCACGCAGCCGGAGGGGAGGCAGACGCCGCACCGGCCTTCTGGCACTCGGCGGCTTCGACGTTCCGTTCCTGGCGCTGGTCCTGGCCCTGGTCACCATTGGCCTTATTATGGTGTTTTCGGCCAGTTACACCTACTGCTACTACTACCACGGCGGCAACAGTCTCTACTACTTCCGCCGTCAGCTGATCTTTGCCGTAGCCGGCATTGCGGCCATGTTCTTCGTGTCCCGCATGAACTACGACAAACTAAAGCGCCTGGCCGTTCCGGTCCTGGCGGTCACCTATGTGCTCCTGGGGCTGGTGCTCGTGCTGCCGGCACCGGAGGGCTTTGAGGAATTCCACCGCTGGATTTCCCTCGGGCCGCTGACCTTCCAGCCGTCCGAAATTGCCAAGTTCGCGGTCATTCTGTTCTTTGCCTTCCACATGGACCGCCACTACATTGGCATTAATACCAACGAAATCTGGCAGGGGTCTCTCAACGACCGGTACTATGAGACCGGGCGGGGCATCCGCTGGAAGACCAAATATGTGTGCCTCGGCGTTTACCTGCTCATTCTCGGCTCCATCTGCATTCTGGTTTACATGGAAAACCACGTATCCGGCACCTTGCTTATTTTTGCACTTGGCATTATGATGATGTTCCTTGCCGGGTACGACTACCGCTGGTTCGTTGTGGCTGCGGTCGGGGTCGTCCTGCTTGCGGTCTTTGTCATCCGCAACCCGGAGATCCTGCCGACGCATGCCCAGTCCCGCATTACCTCGTGGCTGGATAAGAGCTATGATCCGCTCGGCGTCCGCTGGCAGACGAACCACGCGCTCTACGCCATTGGGTCTGGCGGCATCTTCGGCGTCGGTCTCGGCAACTCCAAGATGAAACAGCTGTACGTCTCCGAGCCGCAGAACGACTTCATTTTCTCCATTGTCTGTGAGGAACTGGGTCTCATCGGCGCGCTCATCATCATTGCACTTTTCGCACTGCTCGTCTGGCGCGGCTTCGTCATCGGCATCCACGCCGACGACAAATTCGGAGCCCTGCTTGCCATGGGCATTGTATTCCAGGTCGGTCTGCAGGCGGCGCTGAACATTGCCGTCGTCACCGACATGCTCCCGAACACCGGCATCAGCCTGCCGTTCTTCAGTTACGGCGGCACCTCGCTTTTGATGCTGCTCGGTGAAATGGGGGTCGTCCTGGCCATATCCCGGACGGCCCATCTCAAAAAGGCCTGAAAGGAGTCACCTTTATGAAAGTCCTGCTTGCAGCCGGAGGAACCGGCGGCCATATTAACCCTGCGCTTGCGGTGGCCGGGAATCTGAAAGCCCGGTTCGGCGACGGCGTGCAGATCCTGTTTGCCGGCAACCCGGCACATATGGAGGCCAAACTGGTTCCGGCGGCCGGCTATGACTTTGCACCGGTGGACACCCGCGGTTTTTACCGGGGTCTCAACTGGACCAATATAAAGCGTGACACGGTGGCTCTGGTCAAAGTGTTTACCTCGTCCATTACGGCCCGGAACATTGTGAAGGAGTTTCAGCCGGATGTGGCGGTCGGCTTCGGCGGCTACGTCAGCGGCCCGGTCATCCGGGAAGCGGCCAAGCTGGGCGTCCCCACGGCCGTTCACGAACAGAACGCCTTTCCGGGCGTCACCAATAAAATGCTGGCGCGTCGCGTCGACCGGGTCATGCTGACTTCGGAGGATGCCGCCGGCCGCATGGAATGCAAGAACCCGCCGGTCGTCACCGGCCTTCCGGTCCGCGGGGAAATGATTGCCGCCGACCGTGACGCATGCCGGAAACAGCTGGGCATTCCGGACGGCATGCCGCTGGTGCTTTCCATGGGCGGCAGCCTCGGCGCCGACGCCATCAACAAGGCCATGATTGAACTCATTGCCAACAAGAAAGACGACCACGACTGTATGTTTATTCACGCCATGGGCCAGTACGGCCTCTATGTGCCGGACGAACTGAAGGCACGGGGCGTTGACGTGGACAACCGGGACGACATTACGCTCCGGGAGTACATTGACGACATGCAGGTCTGCATGCCGGCCGCGGATCTTCTGATCTGCCGTTCCGGCGCCTCATCGCTTTATGAAATCCGCGCCCTCGGCAAGGCTGCCATCCTGGTGCCGTCGCCGAACGTGGCAGAGAACCATCAGTACTACAACGCTATGGAGCTCGTCAACAATGACGCAGCAGTCTTAATTGAAGAGAAGGATCTGACGGGCAGCTCCCTGACTTCTGCGGTCAATGAGCTTCTTGCTGACCCGGAGCGGATCCGCACCATTGAGAAAAACGCCCGCAGCATGGCAATTCTGAACGCCACGGACCGGATCGTGGAGAACATCCTGGACCTGGTGCCGGAGCTGCCGGACAAGCAGCCGGAGGAGTAAGCTATGGCCGACAACCGCAACCGCGTCCCGCGGGAAGACCTGGATTCCCGGTCCCGGGAGGAACTGCGCCGCGAGGCCCGCGAGGCCCGCGAACGCATGCGCCGCCGGCGGAACCTGTTTATCTGGTTTCTGCTGATCATCGGCATTGTCATTGCCGGAGTCATCCTGTCCCTGACCCTGTTCTTCAACGTGAGCAGCATTCAGGTGGACGGGGCGTCCCAGTATGCCGACAGCAAGATCATTCAGGCCTGCGGCGTGAAGAACGGGGACAACCTGTTCCTTATTAATCGGGACAAGGTGGAGGAGCACATCCAGCAGAATCTGCCGTACACCGGCTCCGTCCAGGTCAAGCGCAAGCTGCCGTCCACGCTGGTCCTCGAAGTGGAGGACAGCGACATTACCGCCGCCGTCCGCCAGGGGACCGAGTACTTCCTGATGAACGCCGACGGCAAGGTCCTTGCCGTTGCCTCCGGAGAAAAGGAGTTCAAGCAGCTGATCAAGGACCAGAAAGCAAAGCGCAAAGAAGCCGAAAAGCGCGAAAAGGAAGAGGCCAAGGCGGAAGCGGCCAAGACCGCAAAAACGGAAAAAACGAAAAAAGCTGAAAAGACGAAAAAGGCTGACAGTACAACGAAAAAAGCCGAATCGCCCAAGTCGTCAACAAAAGCCGCAGCCGACGAAGAGACGGTTTCCAACCGGCCGAAAGCCTCCGACGAAGAGGAAGAGACGACGACGACTTCAACCACCACGGCCAGCAGCATTACCGTGGAAGTCTCCACCGAAAAGACGAAGAGCTGGGAGGGGACCGTTGCCGTTCTCACCGGACTGAAGGTCAAGTCGGCGCAGCCCGGCTACCCGCTGGAAATAGGGAACCCCAAAATCCTCGGCATGTACCGGGACATTGTGGAAAAACTGGAGGAGTATAACATCCAGGGCATTACTGCCATGGACTTCTCGAATACGGCCGACATCCGGCTTACGTACCAGGACCGGATCATCCTGAAGCTCGGCCCGGCCGACGGCCTGGACCGGAAGATGGCCATGGCCAAAAAGATCCTGACGGAACAGGATGAAATCAGCACCACGCAGGAAGGCGTCCTGGACCTCTCCATTGAGGGCAGAGGATACTTCTCGCAGGGCGAGCACGAACCCCTGACGACCACCACGACGGCGGCGCCGGAGGAAAATCCGGAAGGGGGAGACAGCCCGGTCACGCAGGCGGACGGCTCCGGTTCGGAGACGGAATCTATGACGGACATTACCGCGGCGTCCACGGAGGAATCCACGGACACCACCGGAGAAACTTCGGAGACCACGACCGGTTACGGCGGTCCCGGAGACACCGGCGGCTAAAAAGAACATTGAATTTTGACATGCCGCGTGCTATTATATTTGACGTGAAACTAAAATCTATATTTATGTATTAAAGTATAGTGAATTGCACAGATTGCAAAGGTTCTATGCAAATTAATACATTAGGAGGATGCCTAATGAGTTTTGAAATGGCTGCAGATTTTGAGAGCATTGTGCAGATCAAAGTAATCGGCATCGGCGGCGGCGGCGGAAACGCGGTCAACCGCATGATCAGCTCGGACGTCAAGGGCGTCGAGTTCATTGCCATTAATACGGATAAGCACGTTCTTCTTCAGTCGCAGGCTACGCACAAAATCCAGATTGGTGAGAAAGTGACCAAAGGACAGGGCGCAGGCGCCCGTCCGGAAGTCGGCAAGCGTGCTGCGGAAGAGAGCAAAGAGGTCATTTCGGACGCCCTCAAGGGAACCGACATGGTCTTCATTACCGCCGGCATGGGCGGCGGCACCGGCACCGGTGCGGCTCCCATTATTGCGGGAATTGCCAAGGAAATGGGAATCCTGACGGTCGGTATTGTCACCAAGCCGTTCGGATTTGAAGGAAAACACCGGATGGATCAGGCCGAGGCCGGCATTGCCGAACTGGCCCAGCATGTCGACAGCCTTGTCGTCATTCCGAATGACCGTCTGAAGTATTTCTCCCAGGAAAAGATTACGCTCGCCAATGCGTTCGACGCCGCCGACGACGTGCTTCGTCAGGGTGTCCGCAGCATCTCCGAGCTCATCAAGATTCCGGGCTTCATCAACCTCGACTGTGCCGACGTCTCCGCCATTATGAGAGACGCCGGACACGCCCACATGGGCGTTGGCCGCGCCACCGGCAAAGACAAAGCCGAAGCGGCTGCCAATGCAGCTGTTTCCAGCCCGCTGCTTGAGACCACCATTGACGGTGCCCGCGGCGTCATCATCAGCATTACGTCCTCTCCCGACATTGGCCTTGAAGAAGTGGAAGCTGCTTCCACGCTCATTTCGAATGCGGCCCATCCGGAAGCCAACATTATCTGGGGTGTTGCGTTTGACGACACGCTGGAAGACGAAATGATCGTCACGGTCATTGCCACTGGTTTCGGCGACAGCAATGCCATGGGCATGAGCGCTCCGGATCTGGACCTCGAAGGACCGGATTTCTCGGATCTGACTCTGGATCTTCCGACCCGCCACGGTCCGAAACAGAACGCAGCTCCGGCCCGCCCGGCCGCTCCGGCCGCTCCGGCCCGCCCGGCCGCACCGCAGCAGACGACCATGTTTGACCTCGGGAACGAATCCGCCAATTACGACAGTTCTTCGTCCGCGCTCGGCATTGAAGATGACGACGACTATTTCGACGCCATTGACGACATTTTCAGCAAGAGACACTAAGCCGCAGGACGGTTAAATTTCCGGTTGCTTTTTAAAATGGGGTATGCTAGAATACTCAAGCAACTTTGAAGGACGTTATGTCCGCAAGAACTGTAAAAGAGGTGAATGAAGTTGAAAGAAGGAATTCATCCGAAGTACGGTCCCTGCACGGTACGTTGTGCATGCGGCGCCACTTTTGAAACCGAGTCTACCAAGGACGAAATCCGTGTTGACATCTGCTCCGTCTGCCATCCGTTCTTTACCGGAAAGCAGAAACTGGTTGATACCGGCGGACGCGTTGATCGTTTCAACAGACGTTTCGAAAAGGCTACGGCCAAATAAGAACAACAAAGTACGGCGGACCTTCGGGTACCGCCGTTTTGTTTCATGACGAAAGGATGGTGACGGGCATGGAACCCTATCTGACCATAAAAGCGGATGCGCAGGACGAGTTTGAAGTCAAGCGCTCCCGCTTCATCGGCTATGCCAGGCCGGTTCAGACGCCGGAAGATGCGGCGGCCTTTGTGGCGGAAATCCGGGCCAGACACTGGGACGCCCGCCACAACTGTTCCGCCTACGTCCTGCGCTCCGGGCAGCAGCACAGTTCGGACGACGGGGAGCCGCAGGGAACCGCCGGCCAGCCCATCCGCACCGTCATTCTGGGACGGGACCTGAAAGACTGCTGTGTGGTCGTTACCCGGTACTTCGGCGGGACGCTGCTCGGCACCGGCGGGCTGGTGCGGGCCTATACGCAGGCCGCCACGCTTGCTCTGGACGCCGCGGAACTCATCCGGATGGAACCCAGCACCCTTTGCCGGATTACCTGTGACTACACGCTGTACGGCCGTCTGCCGGCCCTCATTGCCGCGTCGGACGGGTCCGTGGAACACACGGATTTTGCGGACCGGGTCACGGTGGAGTTCCTGATGCCGACGCCGCTCCTGCCGGCCTTTGAACAGCGTCTGTCGGACGCCTCGTCCGGGCAGTGCGGCCTGGAACGGCTCGGGGAACGCTATGTGGAAAAGCACATTTGACCGGACAATGTGCCAAAAGCCCTTGCTTTTTTCCACAAACCATGACAAAATGGTTCATGTGTAAACGCATTCCGAGAGGAGAGGTATAGTATGAAAAAAGTTGTTATGAGTGTCATTCTGGCGCTTGCTCTGGTCCTCACGCTTGCGGCCGGCGTTTCGGCTGCCGGCGTTGCCGACCTGCTGAATACGACAACCCGCGGTGCGGCGACCACGACTGCTGCCACCACGACCGCTGCCACCACCACAATGGCGGCGCCGACCACGTCCTATTCGCCGTCCACACAGACGCAGCGGAACCAGCCGTCCACGCAGACCCGGACCAACGGCACGAATACGGACACCAATACCGGCAGTAACACAAACACGAACTCGGGCACCAGCACCGGTACGGACACGACCACGAACAGCGAGTCCGAGACCGCTGCCCCGACGGATGAACCCGCCGAAGAGCCGGCCGACGAGCCCGCCAAAGCGGCAGACGGCGTCGACACCAGCGACAAGGGCATTGCCACCGCAGCCGTTACCGCGGCTGCCGCACTGACCGGCGCTTACATGGTCCACAAGAGAAAGAACATGGAATAAGCCTATGAAAAAAGAGCCTCACAAGTAGTTGTGAGGCTCTATTTTTATTGGGTTTGCGGTCCTTATTTGGACGGTCTCAGGTACCGCTCCAGCCAGATGGAGGCAATGTCCATGGCCTGGTAAAGACCATTTTTCTCACCGCGTTTGACAATGATGTCGGCCGGATTGGTGGACGGGTCCGTGGACATGATCTGAATGGTGACCTTGTCGGCCATTTCCAGATCCTGTTCCTGTTTTGTGCTGTTGATGGTCAGCATGGCAACATAGGGCTCATACATGAAGCC
>ONLO01000154.1 GCA_900318715.1 uncultured Eubacteriales bacterium
AGGTGGGACGTCTTGGCTGCGTTCTCGTAGCCGATGTACGGGTTGAGGGCCGTAACGAGCATGAGCGAGTTGTGCAGGTTGTTGTGCATCTTCTCCTTGTCCGCCTTAATGCCGTAGACACAGTTGTTCGTGAAGGAGACAATGGACTCGGCCAGCAGCCGGGCAGACTGCAGGAAGTTGTAGGCCATGACCGGCATGAAGACGTTCAGTTCGAAGTTGCCCTGCGAGGCGCCCATGGACACGGCGACGTCGTTGCCCATGACTTGGACGGCCACCATGGTGACCTGCTCGCACTGGGTCGGGTTGACCTTGCCGGGCATAATGGACGAGCCGGGCTCGTTGGCCGGAATGGTAATTTCGCCGAGTCCGACGCGCGGACCGGAGGCCAGCCAGCGGACGTCGTTGGCAATTTTCATCATGTCGGCCGCCATGGCTTTGATGGCGCCGTGGGCAAAGACGATTTCGTCCTTGGAGGTCAGGGCGTGGAACTTGTTCTCCGCCGTGACAAAGTCTTTGCCGGTGAGTTTGGAGACATACTCCGCCACCTTGACGTCGAAGCCCTTCGGTGCGTTGAGGCCGGTGCCGACCGCGGTGCCGCCGAGGGCCAGGCTCTTCAGCGGACCCATGGCCAGCTTCAGCAGCTCAATGTCCTTTTCCAGGGACGAGCGCCAGCCGGAAATTTCCTGCGA
This sequence comes from uncultured Eubacteriales bacterium, assembly GCA_900318715.1. Taxonomy (GTDB): domain Bacteria; phylum Bacillota; class Clostridia; order Oscillospirales; family Acutalibacteraceae; genus RUG420. The sequence goes on from ONLO01000154.1 coordinate 690, forward strand.
AAAACTGATGGGCACGGCGTCCTGCAGGTGGGTGCGTCCGGACTTGACAATGCCCTCGTTCTCCTTCTCCAGGCGATTCAGCTCTTTTATGAGAAGCTCAGCCGCCGGAATAAGTTTGTCTTCCACCGCCACGACGGCGGCAATGTGCATGGCCGTCGGGAAGGTGTCGTTGCTCGACTGGCTCATGTTGATGTCGTCGTTCGGGTGGCAGAGCTTTTCGCCGGCGAGCTCATTGGCGCGGTTGGCAATGACCTCGTTGGCGTTCATGTTGGACTGCGTGCCCGAACCGGTCTGCCAGACGACCAGCGGGAAGTGGTCGTTGAGAGAGCCGGAAATGACTTCGTCGCAGGCCTGCGAAATGGCTGCCAGTTTGGCATCCGTCATCTTCTCCGGCTTGAGGTCGTGGTTGGCCTCGGCCGCCGCCTTCTTCAGAATGCCGAAGGCCTTGGTAATTTCACGCGGCATGGTCTCAATGCCGACGCCTATTTCGAAGTTCTCATGGCTGCGCTGGGTCTGGGCAGCCCAGTAGACGTCCGCGGGGACTTTGACCTCGCCGAGGGAATCATGTTCAATGCGGTAGTTTTTCATTTCGTTGTCCATGGTAGCCAAATCCTTTCCTGAAATGGGTGAAAACGGGTGAAATTTGCAAAATCTGTAAGTTGATTTTTCATTTACACCCTCATTTTATAAAATGTTCCAGCAATTAACAAGCGAATTATGCAAAAAGAATGCAATAATTTTCAAAATTGGTGGTTTCCACAAATCCTGCGGGGCATTTGGCGGGAACGCCCGTCACATTGTCTTAATTATAACATTCCCGAACGGTGCTTTGTTACTCTAAATTGCTTGAATTTTAATTTGCCTTCCTGCAAAATAGACGGGAGGGAGAAATGAAAAGGAGTGTGCCGGAATGGCAGAAAACATTTTCTTGAGACCGGACGTCATGGCATACAGCAAGCGGTACCCCACCACCCCGCAGCGGAACATGTTCGCCATGTACCTGCAGAACGAAATGCAGGTGCGGGCCCTGAACCGCCTGAGCAGCCAGCTGTCCGAAGAGGACTTCGACGCGTTCCGTGCCTTTGCACAGGACCCGACGCTGACCGAAGCAGACATTATGGAGTGGTACCGGGTGCATGACGTCGACACGGACGCCCTGACCGAGGGCATTGTGGACGAAGTATTTGCGGATCTTGCCGCCAACCCCGGCATCTGGGACGACAACATCCAGGCCATGGCGGAGGAAGAAGACCGCGCGGGCTGGGAAGGCCGGAACATTGGAAAAAGCATTGCCTTTGACTACCTTCCCCTGTTCCCCGAAGACCCGCCGGCAGACGAGGAGCTGGCGCTCCTGCTGTACACCATTTATGACCGGTTCTCCTTTGCGCTCGGGCGCAAGGGCGGCGTGCCGGAAACGGACCTTCCGGAACTCACGGACCTTCTGTACCTCGGACTCCTGCAGTTCGACGGCTGGCTGTCCGCCAACTGGAAGAAAAACTACCAGTCGGACCGCGCCGTGCGCCACCTTATGAACTTCGGCTCAGCCGAAGCCGGACTGGAGCAGGTCATCATTCCCATCTGGCTGAAGCAGCACGGCGGGGACATGCTCATTGACGACGTGGACCAGTGCGAAGCGGACATCCGCGCCCAGTTCGCCGAAGACCGCGAAGCCATGTTCCGGCGCATCCGGAACTACCTGGCCAACCACGAGTTCGTACTGAGCCACGACACCGTCGAAACGCTGATGGCGTAGGACACAAAAAAGACTGCCGCACAAACCTGTGTGGCAGTCTTTTTTAATTGCTTGTTTGCACATGCTGTTTTGCGCAGTCCGCTTGCATGCGGGCCGTTCCGGCAGACACGCCCGGTCAGTCGTCCATATTGCCGAGGTAGCGGACAAGGCCGTCCTCGGTGAATTCCGCGCGGATGCCGGTGTGGAACCAGTCCTCCGCGTCCAGGATGTGCTTGACGCCTTGCACGTTCTCCATGTAGCTCTGGATGACAATGTAGCCGCGGACGCAGAGCTCGCCGTCTTCGGCAATGCGGGCGTCCACGTGCGGCGACAGCTGCTGGACCGTGCCGAAGCGCTGTTCAAACGGGTCCTTCCAGCTGGCGGACGTAATGGGCCCGGCCAGTTCGCGCATGCGGAACCCGGTCGTCAGCGTAAAGCCCAGGCGCTCCTCCAGGTTCCGGAACGTCTCTTCCGACATGGTCTTGCGCGCCAGGTACCCGCGCGTCAGCGAAGACAGATTGAACTTGTCCACAGACTCCACTTCGGCCAGTTCCTGGTAAGTGGCGTCCCGTCCGTTCAGGACCGTGCACTCCCGGCGCTCAATGGTGCTGAGAACGCTCTCCGGGTCCTGACCGGTCGGGAGCACCGCGCAGCCGCCGGCATAAAAAGTTGCCATGACGTCCAGCGCAATGCCGATGCCCCGGTACAGATGGCCGGTAATGCAGACCCGGTCGTCCGGAGTCAGCTCCAGATCTTCGGCCAGCTGCACGGCGCAGTTCACGCGCTTTTCGTTCGTGTCCTTCTGGACCCGTGTCTGGTTGTCACTGCCATCCGGGAACTGGATGAAGGCGGGCATTTCCGGATACACTTTTCCGCAGTCCGGCTCTTCGTCCACCCGGACGTCAATTTTGTTGAGGTCCCCGTTTTCCGTAATGAGGAAATGCGGGTGCACCAGCATCAGCAGTTCGTTGAATTCACCCGGTAAAATGGAGGGGTCAAACGGAGCAATGACGGCGCCGATGCGCAGCACAGCCATACCCTCAATAATCATTGCGGGACGGTTGTGCATAATCATGCCGACCACCATACCGCGTCCCAGCCCGCGAGCGCGGAACTGCTGTACAGTAGCCTCAACATGGCGGTCCAGCTCTTCGTAGGTCCAGGTGTTGGAGCCGTAGCTGACGGCCGGCCGGTTTCCAAATTTCCGGACCGCGTTTTTAAACTCTTCGTCAATTGTCGAGTAAAGCAAGGGACGGCTTTTGTCTCCGGACCGGAACTCAAACTTCGACTGCGCCCGCCGCTCGGCCAGCGCCTCTTTCGAAGCAGGATGCGGTTTGCCCGGATCCGTCCTGTCAAAAAACGCAAACATACTGGTCTCGTTTCTCCCCAAAAAACTGTTCGGAAGCCTGTTCCGAACCAAATCAAAAGGTTTCTGCTCGCATCCGTAAACTTTAACAATTTGATTATAATGACAACGTTCTTATAACTCAAGAGGATTCTGAAACTTTTCTTAAATTTTTCTTAAACAACACTTAAATTCTATATCATCAATCCTTCCGTCTCCATACAGTGTTGAAAAAAGGAAATGCCGCCCCCCGCCGGGACGGCATTTTTCATTGGGAAATTTGTTCAAGATTTGCTTTCCAGAACCTGCTGGTGCGTGTGAAGTGCCGAGAGAAGGACCGCTTTTTCTTCCGGGGAAAGCGTGGTGTCCTCCGAGAATTTGTTCAGCAGCAGTTCGGTAATGTGCAGTTCCTCTGCAAAGGTCAGATAATCGGCCATAGGAAAGCCTCCTTCGTTTTTCCTAACAATACGCCAGTTTGGCGAAAGATGCAAGCGCCCGCAGCCTTATTCGGTCACGCCGAACTCCTCCCGCAGGAAGGCGAAAATCATTTTCAGGGCCCGCTGCGCTTCCGGGAACAGCTCGTACACCGGGTACGCGTGGAACATGCCCTTCGGGACATGGATCACCACCTTGTTGCCGGCGTCCTCCAGCTTCTTCGCCAGGAGTTCGACTTCGCTACGGAGCAGTTCGTTGCCGCCGACGGTAATCCACATATCCGGGTAGGTGCCGTCGTAGTCCGTGAGGGCCGGGGAGACGTAACGGTCGTCCCTGGGCGATTCACCGATCCACTGGTAAAGCTCACTCTTATACAAAAGCGAGCGCACTTCCTCCTGGGTCGGGGTGTACCCGCGGATGCCGAAGACCGGGTCCACCTTGTAGTTGTAAACATACGAGTCGCCCGAGGCGGTCATGTCCACCCACGGGGACATGAGAATGGCGGCGCGCGGCATGGTGCGTCCGGCATCGTGAAGTTTGAGACAGAGCTGCATGGCCAGGTTACCGCCGGCTGAATCGCCCACAACGGCTACGTTCTCCGCCTTGTAGCCCTGCGCCAGCATCCAGTCCCAGACCTTCAGCGTCTGGTTGATCATGGAGGGGTGCGTGGCTTCCGGCGCGCAGGTGTAGTCGTAATGGATGACGGTGCCGCCGCCCGTGGCCTTGGAGTAGCGCTTGTTGAGCAGGCGGTAGTAGAACATCATGCGGGAAATGTAGGCGCCGCCGTGGCACACGAAGACAACGTTCTCACTGGCGTTCTTCTTCGGCTTGAAGATTTCCACCTTGATGCCGTCCACCTTGACCTTTTTGAACTTGTAGCCGCGGCGCCCCAGGAAAATGGGGAACAGCGGTTCCATGCTGCGCAGGTCCTTGACCAGGTTCTTGTTCTTCTTTTCCACAATGACGGGGTTGACGTTCCCCGCCGCGCGGGCAATTTCTGCAAAAATGCGTCCGAGAATACTGGGTTCCATTTCCTTTACTCCTTTCCGTTTGACGGTTATTCCGCCTTCTATTATACACGCCCCGGCCGCGTCAAGGAAGCCGGAACCCCGCGCCGCTGGATGCCGCCCTCCGCGGTTGCACAAATATGACAGATGCTTCATAATGTAAAATGTTAGATATCTTTATTATCAGGAGGGTATTGTTATGGCAAAGAAGAGTCAGCATCCGTTCGTGTTCGTCCATGGCATGATGGGCTGGGGCGAAGACAAGAAACTGACCCGCGTGCTCCCGTACTGGGGCATGGTCACCGGAAACTACCTGAAGCGCATGCAAAAGATGGGCTATGAGGCCTATGCCCCGTCGGTCTCCCCGCTGGGCTCCGCCTGGGACCGCGCGTGCGAACTCTATGCGCAGCTCACCGGCACCCGGGTCGACTACGGTGCAGCACATTCGAAGAAATACGGCCATGACCGCTACGGCATGACGTTTACCAAACCGTTCGTTCCGGACTGGACGCCGGAGCGCAGCATCCACCTGCTCGGCCACTCGTTCGGCGGCCCGACGCTGCGGATGTTTGCCGAGCTCATGACCAATGGCTCCGAAGAAGAGCGCGCGGCCACCCCGGAAGCGGAACTGTCCCCGCTGTTCAAGGGCGGCCAGGGCAACCTCATCAAGTCGCTGACCACCATTTCCGGACCCTTTGACGGCATTACCTTCCCGCATGCCATGCCGTTCACGGTCCACTATATCCTGACCTACGGCATCCTGGCGGTGGCATCCATCATCGGCAACGTCGGCACCGGCCATGTCTATGACTTCAAGATGAGCCAGTGGGGCATTACCGAGGAAGAGGGCAAACCCCGCTCTCTCAAAAATGCACTGAACATTCCGAAGATGATCCACTTTGCCAAGGCGCAGGACAACGTCTTCCCGGACATCCACATTGACCGGGCGGCGGAACTCAACAAAATGCTCCACACGCCGGACGCCTACTGCTTCTCCGTCACCGGCAACGGCACGAAGAAGACCGAAAAAGGCAACTGGGTCAAGGACAAGATCATGATCTTTGCGTTTGCGCCGTTCGCCTACTCGCTTGGCAAATTCCCGGAGCAGACCATTGCCGGCGTCGAAATTGACGACGAGTGGCGCGCCAACGACGGCATTGTCCCCGTCCACTCCGGCAGCCGCCCGAGCACGGAGCCCTGGGTCTGGTGGGCCGAGGAAAAAGACAAGCCCATTAAGAAGGGCATCTGGTACGCCCTGCCCATTGCCGAAGGAGACCACGGCACCGTCATCGGCGGCTCCCTCTCCTTCATTGGCAAAGCGGGCGCCGCGAAGTTCCGCCGCGCCTACGACTTCTGGATGGACTACCTGGACAACCT
>ONLO01000155.1 GCA_900318715.1 uncultured Eubacteriales bacterium
CCGGTACGTCGAGGTACCCGAGGTCCCGGCCAATGGCCATGACCTTTTCCATGCTGCGTCCGGACAGGGCCACTTTCCGGTTCTGGGAAATGGCGACGTTGATGATCTGCTGGACGCGGTGGATGTTCGACGCAAAGGTGGCCACAATAATGCGCTTGTTTCCGGCCTTCGGGAACAGCGTTTCAAAGGACTGGCCGACCGTGGACTCACTGGCTGAGTAGCCGGGCTTTTCGGCGTTGGTGGAATCCGCCAGGTAACAGAGGACCCCCTCTTTGCCGAGTTCGGCGAACCGGGCAAGGTCAATCATCTGGCCGTCAATGGGCGTGGTGTCAATCTTGAGGTCACCCGAGTGGATGACGGTTCCGGCGTCACAGGTCAGTGCATAGGCCAGGGCATCCGGAATGGAGTGGTTGACGTGGATGGCTTCAATGTTGAATGCGCCGAGGCGGAAGGTGTCGCCGGGCTCAATTTCGTGGAGTTCGCATTCCTGGAGAATGCCATGCTCTTCCAGCTTGCTCTCAATGAGACCGATGGCCAGCCGCGTGGCATAGACCGGCGCCTTCATCTGCTTGAGCAGGAACGGAAGGCTTCCGATGTGGTCTTCGTGGCCGTGGGTAATGATGATGCCGCGGACACGGTCGGCGTTGCGGAACAGATAGGTAAAGTCCGGAATGACAAGGTCCACGCCGAGCATGTCGGGTTCCGGGAACGTGGAACCGCAGTCCAGAAGGACAATGTCTCCGTCGTACTCGAACATGGTCATGTTCTTGCCGATTTCGTTGAGTCCGCCGATAAAGCCGATGCGGATGGGCTGATGGAAAATGGTTTTGTTCGTTGCTTTCGTCTTCTTTTTCGTTGTACTGGCTGCCTGTTTGCGCGTTCGTTTTCCGGAACGGCCTGCAGCATTTCTGTTTGGCATAAGGTTCCTTTCTCTGTGAAAATGATATATAGAAGACCGGGGTTTCCGGCGAATAGGCATACTTCTCAAAGTGACTACTTATTATATATTAATTATAAACGGCTGTCAAAATTTGCCCCGTTCCCCTGTCCGTGTTAAAATGGGTGGAATTTATTTCTAGGGAGGACCGGCATGAGCACACTGACCAAAGTGGAACTGTTCACCGACGGGGCCTGTTCCGGCAACCCCGGGCCCGGCGGCTGGGGCGCCATTCTGCGCCACGGCAAGGCGGAAAAGGAACTGCACGGCGGCGAGGCGGAAACCACCAACAACCGCATGGAACTGACCGCCGTCATTGAAGGCCTCCGCGCCCTCAAGCGTCCCTGTGACGTCACCATCTATTCGGACTCCCAGTACGTGGTCAACGGCATTGAAAAGGGCTGGGCCGAGGGCTGGAAGCGCAACGGCTGGCGCAAGGCCGACAAAAAGCCGGCGCTCAACGCGGACCTCTGGGACGCGCTCCTCACCGAGCTGGAACCGCACACGGTCCAGTTCGTCTGGGTGAAGGGCCACGCCGGACATCCCGAAAACGAGCGCTGTGACCAGATGGCCGTGGAAGAGTCCATGAAATTTGCATAAAACAAAAAAGAACGGTCTCCGAAACATTCGGAGACCGTATTTTTTGGTTAGTCGTCGTCGGACACCAGACCCAGCTCGTGGTCCAAGACTTCCTTGACGTCTTCCGGATCCAGACCGTGGACCATGCAGGCCTCGGCCAGGGACTCGTAGAGTGCGGCGCCGCAGGTAATGCAGGACATGCCGCAGTTCATCAGGACTTCCGCCGAGCCCGGGTAGCGCTCCAGGATATCCACAATGAGCATATCCATATCAATGGGCTCGCCTTCGCCGGTCTGGACGCGTTTGGCAAACATGCCCTCCACATCTTCGTCCACGCTGCCGATGGTCTTCGTTCCGAAGTTCTTCTGGAAGACACCGGCAATGTTCTCGGTCATGAAGTCCGGCATGGCCGGCCCAATGAGAATGTTCTTGGCGCCGACATAGGTCAGGGCCAGCAGCGCGCACACGGATTTTTCGTCATCCAGCGAAACCAGGTACGAAATGGGTACGGCGTTAATGTCGTACTTCTCCAGATCCGCCTGCAGCTTGAGCGCCACCATGGCAATGGAGTACATGTCGGTAAGCTGTCCGGTGACCATCAGACGCGGCAGGCCGTGGACGGTCCCGAGGTTCTGATTCATCATCCGGTACGCCACGGAGCCGGCCGTCAGGATGGCCGAGTTCTTCGGCAGCTTCCCGGCAAGGTCCGTGTAATACTGTTCGGTTTCGCTGTCGGAATCCGAGCCGATGACCGCAACCATGCGTTCAATGGAACCGTCGTTCAGGGCGCCTTCCACCACGTCGAGCATCTTGAAGAGCTGCTCATGGGCAAAGCCGGCAATGAGTTCGCCTTTGCGGAGCTCTGCGGGCGGTTCACAGGTCTTGGCCAGTTTGATGACTTCCGAGTAGTCCGTCTCCCCTTCGTCGCTCGTCGGCAGAATGGTGACGCCGGGATAGTTGACGGGGCTGGCGGTGAACAGGCGGTCTTTATAGGCCTCTTCCGGCGGAAGCAGGCCGTCTCCGGCGACAACAACGGGGCCGTTGAACGAGGCAAAGTCGGCTGCCTGCGTCTTGACGGATCCGCCGTAGTTGCCGGCGAAGTGGTCGACATGTTTGAACTTCGGATAGGTGTGGACCGGCAGCATTTCTCCGTGGGTGTAGACTTCCACGCCGGTGCCTTCGGTCTGACGTAGGAGGGTCTCGAGCTCCGAAATGCCGCTTCCGGAAATGAGGATTCCCGGTTTTTTGCGGACGCCGAGTTCAATGTTGGTAATTTCCGGAACCCCGTAGGCTTCCGAGGCAGCCTTGTCCAGAAGGCCCATGGCGCGGTAGCCGAAGCCGCCGACTTCCATGGCAAGGTTGAAGAGAAGGCCGACGCTCAGGTTGAACTTCAGGGTTCTCTGCAGAACGCGCTGCAGGAACGGGCTGATGCCCTCGTCTTCGTAGCCGATTTCATAGGCCTGGGCCGCAAACAGAGCAACGCCTTTGAGTCCATAGACAATGAGCTGCCGGAGGCATTTTGCGTCCACATTGGCCGCGTCCCGGATGCGGAGGGTGGCCAGTTCCTTTTCGTATTCGTCCTCGCCGGCAGGGTCCCATAGGGCATCTTCCGGCAGAACACGCGTGGCCTTGATCTGTGCCATGTATTCCCGTTTCATGGCAAGCGTCTCGGCAATCCGGTTTTTCAGCACGTCTTCCGAGTAGCTGACGCCCTGGGAAGTCATGCAGAGGTTGTAGAGAATGGTCATGTCCGCTTCCTTCGGAACGTCAAGCAGCTCGACGCGCATTTCCGTGGTAACGGCTGACAGACTCTTGGTGGCAAGATCCAGAAGATCTCGGTAGTCGTTCAGGTTCATCAAAACAGGGTTCCTCCAATCAAACGATTCCCGTCCGGATCGGCAGACACCATGACCGCCGATTCAAAATGATAAGGCAGAACGCCGCTCTCAAGACCGGCGTTTCTGGCCAGAATCCGGCTGGCAAAACAGCCGGTTATAATTGTCAGGATCAGTACGATGACCGCCGCACGAAGCGCATTGTTTCTCTTCATACGCCGCGCTCCTTTCGTCCCGCCACTTTGCGGGGTTTCACTTTGACGGCCGCCTTCTTCTCAGCCGGTTCCGGTTTCACGGCCGGCTTCGGTCTTGCGACCGCTTTGACTTTAATGACCGGGTTCTCCACGGCAGCCAGTTCCGGCTCCGGAACAGGATCCGGTCCCTCTTCCCATTTCAGTGCACGTCCCGCTTTGAATCCGCGGTCCGAATACTCCGGTTCGGCAGCCGGCTTCTTCGGCCGCTCTGCCCGGACTTCTTTCGCCGGTGCCTCTGCAGGCTTAGCGGCTTCCGCTTTCGCCGGTGCCTCTGCAGGCTTAACGGCTTCCGCTTCGGTTTTCACTGCCTCGGCAACGGCCGCTTCGGATTTCGCTGCTTTGGCCTGAGCTGCCTCCGTCCGCTGAAGTTCCTGGTAGAACAGATCCATCAGGGAATGTTCTTCTTTGGGTGCGGGTTCCGCGGCTTTCTCTTCCGGGGCCGGAGCAGGTTCCGCAGCCTTCTCGGCCGGGGCTGATGCAGGTTCCGCGGCCTTCTCTGCCGGGGCCGGCACAGCTTCCTGAGCCGGTGCGGCCGCCTGGACCGCCGGTGCTTTCTTGTCGGGCTCCTCGGTCTCCGGTTCTTCTTCCGCTGACCGGAGAGCAGCCTGCATCTTGCGGCGGCGGATGTCGTAGATCAGTGCGCCAATGAGCGGCAAACCGATGGCAACCAACGCCCCAATGTCGTTGTCGAGGAACAGAATAAAGCGTCCGACGAACGGAATGCGAAGTTTCATTTTGCCGAAGGTCTCATCCGGTGAAACGTCATAGAGGGCATTCCCCTGTCCGCCGGAAACCTGGATACTGCTGATTTCCGTGCCTTCCCGGCTGAGCGCCAGGACCTGACCGGCGGAAACGGAGCCGTCCCGTTCCAGAAATGCAATGGTGTCCATTACGTTGAAATAGTGCGGGTCGGTCTCCTGGAAAAACGCCAGGTCTCCGTTGGGCAGAACCGCAACGTAGTGACCGAACAGTTTGGGCGGCACCTGGTGCCGCACGCTCTGGACCATAACTGCAAGATTAAATATAAGTACCGGAAGCAGCAGAACCGTAAGAACAATACCGAGAACGGTCCTGGCTTTGTTCGTGCCGGATGCAGAAGCTTTCGTATTTTGCTGCGCCATAATCATGCCTCTTTTCCGCGAAGTACTGGACCCCGCCAAACTTACCGTACTATTATAAGTCAGTGACGAATTGGATACAAGATAATTATTTATAAATAGATAAAAGGACCGCCTGTTTGAAAAAGGCGGTCCTTTTTTCAGAAATAACTGTTTTCCCGGTTCTTCTCAGATGCGCAGGCTCTTGTCCTCGCCAATGCCGCACATGCCGTCCACGACATATTTGGTGCCGTCTTCGTCACAGATGTAGCCTTTCAGGACACCGAACGTAATGGAGTAGTCGGCCTTAATGTGACCAATGGTGAACTTCAGAAGGTTCCGGTCGCCGATGTCGTAGGTCAGGTCGACCATGCCGTAGTTGTCGGTAATGCGCCAATAATCATAGGTCAGGTGCTCGAACTTGACCGGCGTGATCCGGCTGGATTTTCCCTCGAGCCACAGGATGTTCTCGTTGTAGTCATCCTGGTTGATGGACTGGTTCCGGGTCAGGTTGAAGCCAAACTTCCGCTTCTCCCCGTTCACAAGGCCGTAGCCCATGGACGTGACCCAGTCGTAGTGCGAGTCGAACGGATAGTATCCTCTGTGGTCGTCAATAATGGCCATGGAGGCCTCGGTTGCCAGATACTTCTTGCCATTAAAGACAATGTAGCCCTCCACGGTGAACAGATCCTTCTGGGTGTACAGGGTCTTGTGGGCATCCATGGGAATGCTGACGACGCTCGGGACCGACCAGCGGGTCAGGTCAAAGTCGAGTTCCATCTTGCCGGCGGGACCGCGGCCATGGCTGCTGACATGCGCCTTGCCATGGTTGAAGTCGTTGACCATGGTGACATTGTTCAGCGGGCCTTTGCCGGCCGTTGTGGAACCGTCCAGCAGCGTCTCCGACATGTTGCCGGAAGCCGGGCTCATCCAGGCATATTTTTTCTTTTCTTTTTTGTCGTAGACCAGCGTCAGGCAGATGCCGATGAGGCCGGCCAGCTTGGAAAAGGCCACCAGGATGGCCAGGTCGTCGTCCAGGTTGATTTCACAGGCTTCCCAGAGCGTAATCCGGTTCTTGTTGGTGAAATCCGGAAGAATGGACTGGTTGTGGATGTCCAGGAAATTCAGGTGCTGGAACTCCTTGTCAAAGGTTCCGAGAACCGGCCTGCCGTTTTCGTCAATAATGGAATCCGGGGTCGGGACCGGGATCCGCTTGTCCGAGAGGACACTGGCAAACCCCTTCGCCGGCGCCGCGGCTTCGGTCGTTTTCTTTTTCTTGCCAAACATAGGTTCTATCCTCACTTTCTGTGCCATTTCACAAATCAACTGGTAACCCATCCGGGCTCAGAAAAGCGCTCTTGTCCGAACAACTTATCCATCCTCTATTTTAAGGGAATCTTTATCCTGTGTCAATTTTCGAAAAGTATTTTGGTCCGAAAAAATGCAGGCACGGCTTTTCGGCCGCACCTGCGTCTGTTTTGCTTTACTTTTTGAGTTCCCAGCTGCTGACGTTCCGCACCTCTTCGTACATGGCCAGGTAGCTCTGGTAGCGCCCGGGCGCAATGTCCCGCCGCTGCACCGCCGCCCGTACCGCACAGCCGGTATCTGAGGTGTGCGAACAGTTTGGGAAGAACTTGCACTGGGAGAGGAACGGGCGGAATTCCGGAAAGTAGAGTTCCAGGTCCTCCTTGAGGATAATTTCGTTCTTCTCCATTTCGAGCGATGCAAAACCCGGCGTATCCACCACGTATCCACCGGCCACAGAGAGGAGTGTGCACTCCCTTGTCGTGTGTTTCCCCCGCCCCAGCTTCCGGCTGATTTCCTGGGTCGGGAGCTGAAGGTCCGGGTCCAGGGCGTTGAGGAGCGTGGACTTGCCGACCCCGGAGTTTCCGGTGAACGCACTGGTCTTGTCCTTCAGGACGACGCGCAGTTCCTCAATGCCGACGTTGTCGGTGGCACAGGTCTCCAGCGTAATGAACCCGGCGCTGGAGTAGGCCTGATGCAGTTCGGAAACGTCCGCCAGGTCCGACTTGTTGAGCACAATGACCGGGTCAATGTCGTTGCGCAGCGCCATGCAGGTCAGCCGGTCTATGAGCAGCGGGTTCGGGCGCGGCTCGGAACCGGACACCACAATGACCAGCTGGTCTATGTTGGCAACCGGCGGCCGGCGCATGCTGTTGCGCCGCGGCAGGATTTCGGTTATGACGTTCTCGTTCTCCCCTTCGTGGAGGGTAATGAACACCTGGTCGCCGACGAGCGGCGTAATTTTTTCCTTGCGGAATGCGCCGCGCGCCCGGCATTCAAAAACTCCGTCGGCGGCCTCTACGTAATAGAAGCCGCCGATGCCTTTTATAATGGTTCCTTTGCGGGTATTGGAAGTGTCCGCCATGCCGTCCTCCGTCAATTACTGAAACAGTCCGGGAATCAGGCCTCCGCCGCCGTTCCCGCCGTCGTCTTCTTCCTCGTCGTCGACATCCACGTTGCTCCGCTCATTGGAAATGACCGGAGGATCCTTGGTGAAGTCCACCGAGCAGGAATAGATTTCCGTCAGTCCGGCATAGACCGAAACCGGGACGTTGCCGCCCTCGCCGCTGACCTGGACGGACATGGTGGAGCCGTCACAGTTCACATATTTGTCCAGAATGCATTCCGTGCCGAGGTAGACCCGGACATTCCGGCTGGCGCCGGTGTTCGGCAGAGTAAAGCTTACGGTGGCCGATGTCTTGACCGGAGAGCCGGAGCTGACGGTAATGTTGACCGCAGAGCCGTTCTTGACCTCAGTGCCGCCGGACGGTGTCTGGCCAATAATAATGCCCTTGGCCTCGTTCGAGTCCTCTTCGGTCACGCTGCCGATGCTGAGCCCGACCTGGTCCAGGATATTGATGACAGCATTTTTGTCACTGAGCCAGTTGAGCCCGGTGAGGTCCGGCACGCGTGAGCGGTTGCCGCTGTCACTGGTGGCAACATACAGGACCACGGTCTCGGCCACGGCCGCCTCTTCCCCTTCTTTGGGGTCGCTGCGGATGACCGTGCCGGGTTCGGCATTCTTGTCGTATTCTTCCTTGCGGTTAATCTTGGTAAAGCCGGCTTCCTTCAGCATGCTCTCCGCCGTGGAGGCCGGGAGTCCGTAGATTTCCGGTATTTTCTCCGTGGCACCGGTGGATACGACTTCCAGGGAAATCTTGGCGCCGCGCTTGACCTTTTCGCCGCCGGACGGGCTCTGCTTGCAGACTTCGCCCTCTTCGTACGTGCTGTTGGTAACGTAGGTCACGTCGAACTCAAAGTCGTCGGTGTACTTTTCGTTGTTTTCAATTTCTTTTTCATAGTCCATGCCGAGGAACTTCGGCACCTCAATCCGGTCCTTGCTGAGGACGTCGGTAAAAAGGCCGAGGAACAGAAGGATGAGCGCCAGCGCCACCAGAATGGCCACCACGGCGCCGACCACAATGGACTTGCCGTGGCCCCGGCGTTCGTCGTCCCCGTAGGTCTTACGGGACCCGGACGGACCCGCTCCGCTGCGGCCGCGCTGGTCGGACGGCACACTGGCGGAAATGCCGCCGGTGACTTCGTCCCGGCTGATGAACCGGGTCGGTTCCTTGTCCACATGGTACGTGTAGTCAAATTTGATGGACGGCGTGCGCTTGAGTTCGTCGAGGTCCAGCAGCATTTCCGCCGCGGACTGGTACCGGTTGCGGGTGTTCTTCTCCATGGCGTGCATGGTAATCTGCTCCAGGCCGACCGGAAGGTCCGGGTTGATCTGACGGGGCGGCGTGGCCTCGTTCTGGACCTGCATGAGCGCAACCGACACGGCGCTGTCCGACTCAAACGGCAGCTGTCCGGTAATCATTTCATAGAGCACGACGCCGACGGAGTAAATGTCCGCCTTGTCGTCCGTCACTTCGCCGCGGGCCTGTTCCGGGCTGATGTAATGCACGGAGCCGATGGCAGCTTCCGTCATGGTCCGGGTCTCCCCGCGGGAGAAGCGCGCAATGCCGAAGTCCGTCACTTTAATGGTGCCGTTCTCCAGCAGCAGGATGTTCTGCGGCTTGATGTCCCGGTGAACAATGCCCTTGTCATGGGCGTGCTGAAGGGCCCGGAGGATCTGCGTGGCAAAGTGCACCGCTTCCTTCCAGTCAATGACCTTCTGCTGTTCAATATATTCCTTGAGGGTAATGCCCTCGACGTATTCCATGACAATGTACTGGAGTTTGTCGCCCAGGCTGACGTCATAGACCTTGACAATATTCGGATGGGACAGGACCGCAATGGCCTTGGATTCGTTCTTGAATCTGCGCCGGAACTCCTCGTTGGCCAGGAACTCATCTTTCAGAATTTTGATGGAAACAATCCGGTCGTCAATGTTGTCATAGGCTTTGTAGACGACGGCCATGCCGCCGACGCCGATGATTTCGCGGATTTCGTAGCGTCCGTCCAGACGTTTTCCCACATAATTATCCATGATTCTTCTCCTTACCGGTACAATGGGTTACTCCGAAATGCCGACCACGGTAATGTTGTCACCGCCGCCGTTTTCGTTGGCCAGGTCGACGAGCAGACTGGCGTAGTCGGCCCCGAAGTTGTCCCGAACAATCTGAAGGATGGATGCGTCTTCCACGTAGTTGGACAGCCCGTCCGTGGCGAGCAGCAGTACGCTCTGGGAGTCCGTGTTCTCTTCCGTGAAGTCGACTTTCAGCTCTTCCTCCACACCCAGCGCCCGGGTAATCAGATTGCGTTTCGGATGCTTCATGGCTTCTTCTTCGGTAATTTCCCCGTTCTCCAGCATGGTCTGCACAATGGAGTGGTCCCGGGTCAGCCGCTGAATGCCGTCCTGCGTGACCAGGTAGGCCCGGCTGTCCCCGGCGTGCGCCACATAGACGGTGTTGTCCGTCATGAGCGCCGCCACGACCGTGGTCCCCATTCCCTGCAGTTCCTCGGATTCCTTGGCTGCGTCAAAGATTTCGTAATTCGCGTTTTTTATGGCGGTCACCAAAAGGTTTTTAATGGAGGACGACTCCATGTTCTCACGGTAGGCCGCCGTAATCCGTTCGGAAATGTACTTGACCGCCGTGGAGCTGGCAATGTTGCCGCCGGCGTATCCTCCCATGCCGTCACAGACCACAGCCCAGGCCACGCCGTTCCGGAATTCTCCGGCGGCGTACGAGTCCTGGTTGGAAGAGCGGACCCTTCCAACGTCTGTTTTTGCAATGATCCTCATACCGGTTCCCCTTTGTTGTTTGCTTGATGGCTCCGGCGGAGCTGGCCGCACGAAGCGTTGATATCCGGACCCAGGGTCCGGCGGATGGTTGTGGTAATGCCGCGGCGGTCCAGGATGGCGGAAAACGCACGCAGGCGGTCGTCCGTGCTGCGCTGATAGTCGTTCTCCCGCACCTCATTGGCCGGAATCAGGTTGACGTGGCACAGCATGCCTTTCAGCCGCTGCGCCAGTTCCTCGGCACAGGCATCCGTGTCGTTGACGCCGCGGATCATGGCGTACTCAAACGAAATGCGGCGGCTGGTGGCCTCCGTGTAGTCTTTGCAGGCGGCCAGCAGCTCCTCTATGGGCCATTTCCGGCTGACCGGCATAATCTGCCGGCGGATGTCGTCGTTCGGCGCGTGCAGAGACACGGACAGTGTGAACTGCGGATGCAGTTCCATTAAGTCGTAGATGCGCGGCACAATGCCGCAGGTGGAGACCGAAATGTGACGGGCACCCATGTTCATGCCGTTCGCATCGGTCAGAAGCTCCAGAAAGCGGAGCACATTGTCGTAGTTCTGGAGCGGCTCCCCCATGCCCATGAGGACGCAGTGGGATATGCGCTCCCCGCAGTCCCGGGCCGCCGTATAAATTTCGGCCAGCATTTCGGAGGGTCGCAGGTTGCGGACACATCCGCCGATGGTGGACGCACAGAACGTGCAGCCCATGTTGCAGCCTATTTGCGTGGAGACGCAGATGGAGTACCCGTATTTGTACTTCATCAGGACGCACTCAATGATTTCGCCGTCGTCCAGTTTGTAGAGGTACTTGATGGTCCCGTCCACGGCGGATTCCAGCTTTTTCACAATGGTGCAGTTCGGCAGTTCAAACCGCTCGTTCAGGGTTTCCCGCAGGTCCTTTCCCAGGTTGGTCATTTCGTCGAACGATGCGGCGTATTTCTGGTGCAGCCAGGAATAGATCTGTCCGGCGCGGAACTTCGGGAGTCCCATGGCGGCGGTCTCCTCCTGCAGTTCCGGCAGGGTCAGGGACCGGATGTCAATCTTGTCCATGTCAAGCACCTGTCTCTTTCCGAAAGACCGCAATGAAGAATCCGTCACAGTGGTGGACGTGCGGCAGAAGCGTTTCCATAGAGCAGAGTTTTGCCTCCGGAAGAGTCTCCGAAAGCCGCTTGCAAACCTGCTCATTTTCCGCCGGATTCAGGGAGCAAGTGGAGTAAACGAGGGTCCCTCCCGGCTTCAGATAACGCATAGAATTATACAATATATGGTACTGTAACTCCGGTAGAATGTCAATGGATTGGGCTTCCTTATACCGGATTTCGGGCTTCCGCGAAAGGACTCCGAGACCGGAACAAGGTACATCGCAAAGGATGCGGTCCGCAGGGGCCAGAGACGGGTCAAACTCCTCGGCATTGCCGGTGCGGGCTTCCACAATGGAAAGGCCGAGACGCGCCGCTCCCGCCGCAATGAGACCCACGCGCTGCGGGTAGAGGTCGAAGGCGCAGACGGTCCCCTCATTCCCCATCCGCTCGGCGAGGGTAAAGGTTTTGCCGCCCGGTGCCGCACAGAGATCATAGACCGTGTCACCCGGCTGCGGGTCCAGACGGGCACAGCACAGCTGCGATGCGGCATCCTGCACATGGCAGAGCCCTTCGGCAAACGACGGCAGTTCGGTGAGGTCCTCCGCCCCGGTCAGGATCAGGGCATCCGGCACCAGTTCGTGCGGAACGGCGGCAATGCCCTCCTCCTTCAGGCGTTCGGTCAGCTCTTCCACGGTCGTTTTGACCGTGTTGACCCGGACCACCAGATCCGGTGCGCCGAGGGACGCTTCCAGAATGCCGTCGGCGTTTTCTTCCCCGTACGCCTCCGTGAAGAGCGTCACGAGCCATGCCGGGCACGACCAGCGGACACTGCGGTACTGCAGCGGGTCCGCGTCTTTGTCAGGAAGCTGTAATCCGTGTTCCGCCACGCGATGCAGCACGGCATTGACCAGGGACGCCGCAAACGCGGCGCCGTTTTTCTTGACCAGCTTGACGCTCTCATTAATGGCCGCATGATCCGGCACGCGCTCCATAAAGAGGAGCTGGTAGGCCCCGAGGAGCAGGGCCGTATACGCCTTCGGGTTCAGCTTCTTCAGCGGCTGTTTGAGGTAGAGCGACAGGTTGTAGTCAAGCGTCAGACGGCGCTCGGTGACCCCGTAGACCAGGGCCGTAAAAAAAGCCTTGTCGGCGCCCTTCAGGGAATGGTCCCGAAGAGCACCGGCAACTGCAATATTGGAATACGATTTGTCCGTCAGGATCTTAAGGACGACGGAAAACGCCCTTGCGCGGGCGTTTCCGGTCTGAACTTCCGTACGAGGTTCCAATAGGATTCTCCTTTAGTTGCTCCGGCGGCTGTTCCCGAGGAAGATGACCGCGAAACGAAGCAGGTTGGCAAGGGCCGTGGCGGCTGCCACAACATACGTCATGGCGGCGGCCGACAGGACCGAACGGGCGCCGTGCTGTTCATTGGCCGTCAGCATGCCGGTTTCCCGGATGACTTTCAGCGCACGGTGGCTGGCGTCGAGTTCGACCGGCAGCGTAATGAGCTGGAACAGGGTAATAAAGGCATACAGCAGCAGGCCGATGTAGACCAGGTTCACCGTATTCAGGATGACACCGAGGATGGCAATGGGAATGCCCATGGCCGAGCCGATGTTGCAGACCGGAATGACGGCGTTGCGCAGTTTGATGGGCACATAACCCTGTGCGTGCTGCGCCGCATGGCCGGCCTCATGGCAGGCCACGCCAATGGCCGCAATGGAACTGTGGCCGAAGGTGCTGTCCGACAAACTGATGATTTTGGTCTTTGGGTTGAAGTTGTCCGTCAGTTCGCCTTCAATGTGCTGGATCTGCACATCCGTAATGCCGTAGTACTGAAGGACTTTGGCCACGGCCTGCTCCGCCGTCATGCGGTTCGTGCTCTCCACACCGTCGAACTTGCGGTAGGTGGAGCGGACCCGGGCGGATGCAATCATGGAGACCGCAAAGCACACCAGGACCAGAATGTAGGTCCACATGTACACGGAACCGGTGTTGAAATCGCCGATCATCATAGTGTTGACACTCCTTTCAGTTTAAAAGGAAAAGCAAGTTCCGGCCTCAGGCCGGTGACCTCTGAGATAATCCGCCGCCGTCATGCGGCGGGAGCCGAGCGGCTGGACTTCCAGCAGCTCAAGGTAAGCGCCGTCGCCGCAGCAGACGAACAGACGGTCTTTGGCGGCGGTCAGCTGTCCCGGAACGGCGCCGGCCGGCGCCTCTGTGGGTTTGTCCGCCTTCCTGGTGGCGTGGATCTTGAACGGTTTCCCGTCCAGTTCGGTGGACGCCGTCGGCCACGGACTGAGTCCGCGGACCTGGTTGTGGATGTCTCCGGCGGGACGGTTCCAGTCAATGGGCGAATCCGCCTTAGAGAGCATGCCGGCATAGGTCATGTCGGCGTCGTTCTGCTTGACGGGGTTCAGTTTCCCCTGTTCCAGGAGAACCAGGGTCTCCGAGAGCACGTCTCCGCCGAGAACGGCCAGGCGGTCGAACAGCTCGCCGGCGGTCTCGTCCTCCCCAATGGGAATGGACTTCGACACGAGCATGTCCCCGGTATCCAGCCCTTCGTCCATCTGCATGGTGGTGACACCGGTCTCGGTGCAGCCGTCCAGAATGCAGTGGTTAATGGGCGCGGCGCCGCGGTATTTCGGAAGCAGGGACGCATGCACGTTGATGCATCCGTACTTTGGGAACTCCAGGACGTCCTTGCGCAGCAGCATGCCGTACGCCGCCACAACAATGAGGTCCGGTGCAAACTCCTGCAGGTACGGGATGGCCGCCCCGTTCTTCAGGGTCTTCAGCTGAACGACCGGAATGCCGTGCTCCATGGCACAGACTTTGACCGGCGGCGGGGTCAGGGTCATGTGGCGTCCCTTCGGCTTATCTTCCTGTGTGAAGACGCCGGTCACCTCGTGGCCGTCGGCAATGAGCCGTTCCAGCGCCGCCACGGCAAAGTCCGGTGTCCCCATAAAAACAATTTTCATGCAGCCGCCCCTTATTTCACCTTGATTGCGTCCGGCGCCACTTCCACGTTGTCCTCGGACTCCGCCATACGCGCCTTCATCTGCCGTTCCTGGTCCTTGTCGGACTTCGGATTCGGGTTCAGGTGTTCCAGAAACAGGTGGCCGTCCAGGTGGTCAATTTCGTGGCAGAAGCAGACGGCTCGGCGGCCCTCCTCTTCATACGTGTGCCACTCCCCGTGACGGTCCTGCGCCTTCACCGTGACCTTGGCCGGTCGGATGGTCTCATAGTATTCGCCGGGAACGGAGAGGCAGCCCTCCACGTCCACCAGTTCGCCTTCGGACGCAATGATTTCCGGGTTGATGAGTTCCACAATTCCGCTGCCGTCCTGCAGATCAATGACAATGGCGCGGCGGAGGACGGCAACCTGCACGGCGGCAAGGCCGACGCCGTCAGCGTCATACATGGTTTCCGCCATGTCGTCCAGAAGCTGGCCGAGGCGGTCGTCGAACTTCGTGACCGGACGGCTCTGCTTGTAAAGCATGGGGTCTTTTTTGGTTATGATATTACGGATTGCCATAAGAATAATGACCTTTCTAGTGCTGTCTATGGGAATAGTATTGCAATAACTTAAAAAACAACTTAAAACGAAGGGTTACCGTTCCGGCTTGACTACAACGGAAATTCCGGCGTTTTCCCGGCTCTTGCCGAAGTCCCGCAGGAGGTCCGCCATCATGTTCCGAAACCGCGAGTTGTTGTGGCATTTCAGGACCAGACGGAACCGGTACTGGCCGCTGACCTTGAACACCCGTTCGGGCATGGGGCCGAGGACAATGACCTTGACGCCGTTGTGCTCCCCTTCGGACGCCGTCTGTTTCAGGAGTTCCATGAAGCGGACGGACGCCTTCCGGACCCGTTCCGGGTCCGTGCCGCGGAACCGCACGCTGAAGAGCGAGCAGTACGGCGGGTAGGTCAGCATTTTCCGCAGGGTAATTTCCCGGCGGTAAAAGGACTCATAGTCCTGGTTGGACGCAAACCGGATGACGTCGTTTTCCGGGTTGATGGTCTGGATAATGGCCTGTCCGGGGAACCGTCCCCGTCCGGACCGTCCGACGACCTGGGTCAGGAGGTCAAAGGTGCGCTCCATGCTCTTGTAGTCGTCGTTGTAGAGCTCCCGGTCCGCCGAGAGCACCCCGACCAGTGTGACGTTTTCAAAGTCGAGCCCCTTGGCCACCATCTGGGTGCCGAGCAGGATGTCGGCCTCCCCCTTCCGGAACGCCGCCAGCTTCTCGTCGTAGGCGTACTTGTGCATGGTGGAGTCCGCGTCCATCCGGAGGATCCGGGCTTCCGGGAACAGCTGGCCGAGCTCTTCCTCCACTTTCTGGGTCCCGAGTCCGGAGTACCGGACATCCTCCGCCCCGCATTCACTGCAGTGCCGTGTGAACGGCACGGAGTAGCCGCAGTAGTGGCACATGAGCCGGTTGTTGGCCCGGTGGTAGGTCAGGGAAATGCTGCACTGCGGACAGGTCACCACCGCGCCGCAGGCGTTGCAGGCCGCGTAGGTGTTGTATCCGCGGCGGTTCATCAGCAGGATGGACTGGTGTCCGTTCTGCAGGTTCTCGGTCAGGGACTGCAGGAGCCGGCGCCCGAGGATGGTCCGGGTTCCGGCGGAGCCCTCTTCCCGCATATCGGTCACTATGACCTCCGGCAGGTTGGCCTCGCCGTACCGCTCCGAAAGCCGGTAGAAGGCGTACTGACCGGCTTCGGCCAGTGCGTAGCTCTCCAATGACGGCGTGGCGGACGCCAGCAGCAGAAGCGCCTGGTCTTCCGTGCACCGGAACCGGGCAATGTCCCTGGCGTGGTACCGGGGCGTCATGTCCGACTGGTAGGTCTCCTCCTGCTCCTCGTCCATAATGACGAGGCCCAGGCGCTCAAACGGTGCGAAGACCGCGGAACGGGTCCCGACGGCAATCCGGGCGTCGCCGTTTTTGACGCGTTTCCACTCGTCCAGCCGCTCACCGGCGGACAGGGCGCTGTGGAAGACCGCCACCTTCTCCCCGTACCGGGCGTAGAAGAGCTTCAGCGTCTGCGGGGTCAGGGAAATTTCCGGGACCATGACAATGACGCCGCGCCCCGTCGGGAGCACCTCGTCAATGAGCCGCAGGTAGACCTGGGTCTTGCCGCTGCCGGTCACGCCGAACAGGAGCGCGGTCTTACCGCCCTCCCGCAGGTCCGCCGACAGCCCGTCGAAGGCCGCCTGCTGTTCGGGTGTCAGATCTATGGGGTCCGTATCCGTCTGTTTCAAGTCATAGGGTCTGCGGAACGTTTCCTTTTCGTAGAACGTCACAAGGCCCTTCTTTTCCAGGTTTTTAATGACCGCTTCGGTCACGCCGGTGAAGTAACACAGCTCCTTGACCGAGCAGGTGCCAATGCGCAGGAGTTCCGTCAGGACAGCATCCTGCTTGGGCGTCCATTTGTCCGCCAGTTCCTCCAACGCCTCTTCGGTGTCCAGGCCGTCGGCCATGCGCACCATACGGATGGTGGCGTCCCCGACCGGCCGGTCTGCGCCGACTTCCCGCAAAAGGAGGCCGTCCTTGGCCATCCGGTCCGGAAGGTCCGACTCGGCGGAGAGGCCGAAGTCCGTCAGCAGGACCTGCTTTTTCACGGCACCCTTGCGGGCCCGCAGGTACTGCAGGATCTGTCCTTCCAGGGAATCCGCATCCGGCTCCCCGGCGGCGTTCTCCGGCGGGGTCTCCGGCACACGGAAATACACATTGGTCTTGCGGTTGATGCCGGCCGGCACCATGGTCTTGACGGCATCAAAAAGAGTACAGAAGGTATGCGCCTTCATGTACTCTGCCAGTTTCATCATATGCGGATCCGCCAGCGGCTCCGCATCCAGAACCGCAGCAATCTCTTTATAAGACGTGCTGCATTCGGGTTCCGGTGCTCTGTGCAGAGACCAGACGATGCCTTGACGCACCTGTCCGCCCCGGCCGAACGGAACCAGAACGCGGCAGCCGGGAAGCAGCGAGGTCTCGTATGCGGCAGGGACCACATAGTCGTACAGCTTATCAAAATGGAACGATGCATTCTGTACGGAAATTCCTGCCAGCAGCGGATTGCTCATGGTTCCTCTCCCAACTGCCCCGGAAAACCAAAATCAGAGATTCTTGATTTCGTCCGGAACGATGATTTTGTAGTCGCCTTCCATAATCTTGTTCAGGGCAAGCGACACCGGTTTCTGTGTGGAAACATCTTCGGCGCCTTCCCGCTCGTTAATGGCGTCGTCCACCATTTCGCGGGCAAGCTTTGCGGTTGCGGAAACCAGAGAGTACCGGCTGATGCGGCCCTCTCCCGGGTTGCCTTCGAGAATCTTTTCCAGATCCGGGTTGAAATTGCTGTTATCTGCCATAGTTTAAATCCTCTTTTCGTGAACTTCGAATTGCTATTTTAATACAGGGCAAAGTCTTTGACAAGGCCTTTATCCGGCCTCTGCCCCGGTGTCAAGAAGACGGCGGTGGCGGCGGATGAGGTCCAGAATATGGTTTACCGCATCCTCCACGCGGTCGTTGACAATAATGTAGTCGTAGGCATAGGAGCCGACAATTTCCTTCTTGGCAATGGAAATGCGCTCCTCAATTTCCTCGGCGCTCTCCGTGTTGCGGCCGGCCAGCCGTTTGCGGAGTGCGTAGATGGACGGCGGCATCAGGAACAGCATCATAATGTCCGGGTTCTGTTCCTTGACCTTGGCGGCGCCCTGGACTTCAATTTTCAGGATGACGGTCTTGCCCGCCTCCGTCCAGGCGCGCAGCGGCCCTCTGGGCGTGCCGTAGTAGTTGTCCCCGTAACGGGCGTACTCCAGCATTTCGCCGTCCCGGATGGCCTTTTCAAACGCGTCCTTCGTAACGAAGTAGTAGTGAACGCCGTCCACTTCTCCCGGCCGCGGTTTGCGCGTGGTCATGGAAATGGAGACCATGGTGTCCGGGTCCTTCTTCAGGAGCTCGTTGATGACGGTGTCCTTCCCCGAGCCGGACGGACCGGACAGGATCAGAACAAACCCTTTGCTCATAGTTCGTTCTCCTCCCCCATGTCGTCGTCCCCGTTAATGCGGTGGCGGATGGTGTCCGGCTGCAGATAGGACAGGACCACGTGGTCGGAATCCATGAGGATGACTGTCCGGGTGCGCCGCCCCTGTGAAGCGTCAATGAGCGTCCCCTTTTCCTTGCCTTCCTGCACAATCCGCTTAATGGGCGCAGAGTCCGGGCTGGCAACGGCAATGATCCGGTCGGCGTTGACGCCGTTTCCGAACCCGATGTTGATCAGCTTCATGACGCTGCTCCTCTCTTACTCTATGTTCTGGACCTGCTCGCGGATCTTCTCCACTTCGCCCTTGATAACAAGGACCTTCCCGGTAATATCCAGGTCGGAACACTTGGAACCAATGGTGTTGGCTTCCCGGTTAATTTCCTGGACCAGGAAGTCCATTTTGCGTCCAATGGCCTCGTCTTCGTCAAACATGGCCTTGAGCTGTTCAATGTGGCTGTGCAGCCGTACGGTCTCTTCGTCCACGGCCACTTTATCGGCATAGATGGCCGCTTCGGTCAGGAGGCGCTGTTCGTCGACTTTGACGTCCCCCAGAAGGTCCCGGATGCGGCCCTTGAGTTTTTCATTGTACTCCTGCACGGTCTGCGGCGAACGCTCTTCCACGAACTTCACCATGTCCAGGATGCGGTCCGCCCGTCCGCAGATATCTTCCTGCAGCTTGGCGCCTTCCCGTTCCCGCATGGCGATGAAGTTGTCCGTAGCCTCGGCCAGCACTTCCAGAACGGCAGCCCAGATGGCTTCTTCGTCCGCCGCTTCCTTGTGGACGGACAGGACGTCCGGGAACCGGCTGAGCGAGGTGGCGGAGACGTCGTTGCGGACTTCGTAGGTGGTTTCCAGTTCCTTCATGGCGTCCATGTAGGCTTTGGCCAGCGTGTGGTTGACGCGGACGCTGACGGCGTCGGAATCCATTTCCTCGAGGGCTACGCTGCACTCGACCTTTCCGCGGCCGAGACGGCCCTGCAGATAGGATTTGATCTTCTCTTCCAGAAATCCGTACTGGCGCGGCACGCGCGTGCTGATTTCCAGGTAGCGGTGGTTGACACTTTTGAGTTCGGCCTGGATGGTGAAACGCTCGTTGTCCATCCGGGCACGGCCGAAACCGGTCATGCTTTTCGTCATATTGAATTCTCCATTCAAAAAGGCCATTGGCGGCAGCTTTTCCGCTCCGTCCCTCTGCCTTTATATTAGTAATTCATTATACCGTAACCAATAAAAATGTGTCAAACGCGCGCACTTCGCTTCAGGGACTTCACTTCCTGCGGGGTCAGTTCCCGCCAGCTGCCGGTCTGCAGCATGCCGAGCCGGACGGGGCCAATGGCGGTCCGTTTGAGGCGCGCCACCTCCAGTCCGAGGGACTCGACCATCTTGCGGATCTGGCGGTTGCGGCCCTCGCAGAGCGTGACCTCCAGAACGACGCGGCCCGGCTCCTTCAGCAGGACCTGCACGTCACACGGGAGGGTCTTGCGGCCGTCAATCATCATACCGGTCATCATTTCCGTCAGCTGGTCTTCGGTAATGTCCGGACGGACGGTGACCCGGTACACTTTGCTCACGTGCTTCGACGGATGCATCATGTTGTTGGCAAACGCGCCGTCGTTGGTGAACAGCAGCATGCCTTCGGAGTCGCGGTCCAGCCGGCCGACCGGATAGACGCGGGTGCCGGCGTCCGCCACGAGCTCCGCCACGCACTTGCGCCCCATCTCGTCACTCATGGTAGAGACGAAGCCGCGCGGCTTGTTGAGCATCAGGTAGACGTGTTCGTTCTCCTGCTTAATTTTCCGGCCCTCGACCGAGACCTGGTCCTTCTCCGGATCCACTTTGTCCCCGATTTTCGCCGGTTTGCCGTTGACCTTTACCTTGCCGGCGGCAATCAGTTCCTCGCTTTTCCGGCGGGACGCAATGCCGCAGTCTGCCATGTACTTCTGCAGCCGGATTTTTCCGTCTGCCTGTCTGTCTGCCATAGGGTCTCCTCCGTTGTCCGCAAAGACAGCAAAGCAACCATCCGGCGAAAAACGCCGGGTGGCTGCATCTGTTCAAGATTATGATAAGGTTGGAACAATGCCCCTCTTACTTGTTGAGCAGGCCGGACATTTTGTCAAAGACGTCCGTGCCAAGGTTGACCATTTTCTCGGCTTTGTTCTCCGAGTTGGTAATGTGCTTGACCGTGACCTGGCCGTCCTTGATGAGAAGGAAGGCAACCGGCGTAATGGTCATGCCGGCGCCGCCGGAGGAGTCTTCCGAACCGCCGGTGGTCAGGCCGTAGGTGACCTTGGAAATGGGCAGGATGGTCAGGCCGGATTCGGTGTAGACCGGGTCTCCGATGACCGTGCTGACGTCAATGTTGTCCTTAATTTTTTCGAAGGTAGCAGCAAGGGTATTGGCTGCGGAATTCGTATCTTTCATGTTCTAGCACCCCGTTAAATATTTAGTCGTTGGAGGCAGCCAGCTGGTCGGCTGTCTGGTTGATCAGTTTGTCATGCCGTTCTTTCCGGTACTTGGCCCTCTGGCGGTCGGAAATGGTAAATCCGCGGTCCACGAAGTTGAAGGACTTGAGACCGACCTTTCCAAGGTAGCCAAGGAACGGGAGAAGGACACGAAGCGGACGGAACGCAATCTTGTTGTGGAACTCCGCCTTGTCTTTGCGCCCGATGAAGTCCGGTGTCAGGTTCAGGGAACTCTTCTTGACCGTCATGTTGGCACCCAGTTTTTCCAGGGCCGGATAACCGATGGCCGCAATTTCACCATACTTCAGCGCCGTGTCAGCGGCGTCTTTGCCCGTCACGGTCAGACCAACGTTAAAGTTCTTGACAATAAAACGTTTGCCGACTTTCTTCAGCGTACTGCTGGTCTGCGCCCCAAGGAAGGCAAGCAGCGCCTTGACGGATTCGGCATCAAAGCCCTCCGCAAAGCTGCGTGCCGTGTCGTAGGCACTTTCCAGATCCATGGTATCCACTTTGGCCTGGATGGTCTGCAGCTGGGACAGCTGGGACTCGTCCACGACGTCCGGATACGGATTCCCGATGGCTTCCGCCACTTCGGTCTGCCGTACCAGCGCTTCGGCCTCTTTCATTTCCGCGTTGAGTCGTGTTTCCTCTTCTTCAAGGCGGACTTTCTCCGATGCCAGATACTCGGCCGTCTTGATTTCGTTCTGGATTTGATTCTTCGCGTAGATTTCCTTTCCCTTGCGGACAGCTATGTCCTTGCCTTTGTAGGCAATGGGTTCCAGGATTCTCTGGCCGTAAGCCACAATGGGGTTCCGCTTGGTCTTCGGTTTCTTTTCCTTGCGGGGAAGGACTTTGAAGCCGAGGAAACCGTACTTGAGCTTCAGTTTGAGGCCGTCACCGTCATAGTCAATGCCAATGCCGACCCGGACCAGAAGCGCAAGGATGACTGTCAGAAGCGTCAGTACAATGAGCGCAGTCATAATGCAGAAAATCCAGAGAATAATTTTAAGAGCAAGCAACCATCAACACCCCCTTATCACAATTTTAATTTACTCCTGAGGTTCCTGGGACGGCTCTTCCACCGGTTCTTCAGCCGTTTCGTCGGCCAACGCATTGGTCAGCCCGTCGGCGGCCTCTTCGTCCGGTTCGGAGACTGGTTCTTCGGTCTCCGGCTGCTCCGTTTCCGGAAGCGGCGGAAGTTCGTCCAGAGATTCTATGCAGAAACACCGTAAGAATACGGGTGTCGTGCCGTAAATGATGGGTCGTCCGGGAAGGTCCAGACGGCCTTTCTCCTCAATGAGTCCCTTCTGGCTCAGCGAGGCAATGACGCCGGAACAGTCCACACCGCGGACCTGTTCGACGAAGTTCTTGGTCACCGGCTGGTTGTACGCAATGACGGCCAGCACTTCAAAGGCGGCCTGCGACAGCGGCGTGTTCCGGTGCAGTTCCAGTTCCCGGCGCACCGCGTCGGAGAATTCGCTGCGGGTACAGAGCTGCCAGCTGTCTCCCAAACGCTTGAGGCAGATTCCGCTCTGCCGTTCGTCCAGCGAGTTGCGCAGCTCCTGAAGGGCCTGTTCGGTGGACTCTTCGTCCGTTTCAATGGCGGCCGCAATCTTTCTCAGCGGGACCGGGTCGCCTGCGGCAAAGAGGACCGCTTCCACAGCGCCCTGCAGGTTCAGCAGGTCAATCAAGTTCTCAGCTCCTTCGAAGCTCAATAGAAAAGTCTTCCCCGTCCCCGTCCGTCTTCAGTTTCTTGTCCCGGATGAGTTCCAGGAGAGCCAGAAAGGTGGCAACCATGTCCGAACGCGACTCGGATGCGGCCATCAGGGAGCGGAAGCTTTCCCGCCCGCCCTTCAGGCGCTTCATTAAAAAGCTGATCCGGGAGGACACGGAAACAATTTTCCGGGTCACAATTTCCGCGAACGACTCAATGGGCGGCGGCAGCTTGCGCTTGCCCTTGCCCAAAACGGACTTGTACGCGCTGAGCAGTTCATCCGGCTCGTGGAGCAGCTGATAGGTGTAGTCAATTTCCGGCGGTTCCGGGGCCCGCGAGAAGAGGTCAAAGCCTTTTGCGGTGTCCGCCAGTTTTCCTGCCATAATCTGGCAGTCCCGGTATTCGAGCAGTTCTCCGGTCAGTTCCTGACGGAGCCGGTCCGCTTCTTCGTGGACCGGTAGCAGGGACACGGTCTTAATGTAGACCAGCCGTGCGGCCATTTCCAGGAATTCACTGGCAACGTCCATGTCGGCTTCCTGCATTTTCCGGACATAGTCCGTATACTGCTCAACGAGTTCCACAATGGGAATGTCGTAAATGTCGAGTTTATGTTTGCTGATGAGAGAAAGCAGCAGGTCCATGGGACCTTCAAACACTTCCAGCTTGTAAGTAGGCGTCTCCATAGTGCTTCTCCCCTTATCCGAACGGCAGGGACGAGATCCACATGAAGAACTGCATGATAAAACCTGCAATCCAGGACAGGGGTCTGGTCAGAACGTTCGTAAAGAGCAGCACAATGACGACCAGGGATATGGTCTGCTGATGCGTGGCGATCCAGTAGGATGCGTTCCGCGGAAGAAGGCCCTCCACAATGCCAAAGCCGTCAAACGGCGGAATGGGCAGAAGGTTCAGGACCGCCAGGTAAATGCTGATTTCACCGGCGTACAGGAAGAACCAGTAGAGGATCATTTCCAGGCGGGTTCCGTCCAGCGCCGGGATCTTCGTAACAATGAGCCCGAGGAACAGGAACAGCCAGCCAAAGAGCAGATTGGACAGAGGTCCGGCCGCCGAGGTAATGGCAATGCCGCGTCTCCGGTTTTTGAAGTTGTTCGGGTTAATGGGGGTCGGTTTGCCCCAGCCGAACCCGATGAGGGCAATGAGGATGGCACCGAGCGGGTCAATGTGTGCCAGCGGATTCAGTGTCAGTCCGCCGGAGTTTTTCGCGGTGTTGTCCCCGAGGCGGTACGCCATCCAGGCGTGGGCGAACTCGTGGACCGGAATGACAAAGAACACCAGAAAAACCGATGCCAGAATGGCGGCTACGACCGGGAGATAATTCCCGGTGGAAGCGGCCTGCCGCAGAGCGGATAAAAGCATATGGAAACCACACTTCCCTAATAAATAGACAAACTATTACTTATAAAATAGAATACTAGAATTTACAGAACACGTCAATCTTTAATAACGCCTGCGCGGACCACCCGGTTTATTCCGTTGAAATCCGGAATAACGGCGGTATACGGGGCAAACGCGGCAAACATCCGCGCAACCTCCTCCGCCTGACGGTCCCCGCATTCCACGGCCATTATGCCGCCGGGCGTCAGGAACGGCAGCCAGTCTTCCGCCAGCGAACGGTAAAACCGAAGGCCGTCTTCCCCGGCTTCCAGCGCCATGCGCGGCTCGTACCGGACTTCCTCCTGCAGGACCGCCATTTCCGCGTCCGTCACATAGGGCGGATTGGACAGAATGAGGTCTGCGGCCGGAAGGTCCAGCGCCGCGGGACCCGCAAGGATGTCTCCCTGCAGCACGCGAACGTTCGGGAACGCCAGAGCCTCCCGGTTGCGGTTCAGCCAGACGAGGGCGTCCGGGGACTGTTCCACCAGGGTGACCCGGCAGTCCGGGGCATGTTTGGCCACGGCAAGGCCAATGCAGCCGCTGCCGGCACACAGGTCCAGGACCTCGGCCGGGCGGCCGTCCGGCCGTTTCCGGGCGTGCAGGAACGTCAGCGCCTCGTCCACCAGGATTTCGGTTTCGGGCCGGGGTATGAGCACCCCTTCCCCCACCTGCAGGGTCAGGTCATAGAAGTCCCATTCGCCGAGCAGGTACTGAAGCGGGTAGCCGCCGGCGCGGCGGTCCAGAAGTGCCCGGTACTGCTGTTCCCGGTCCTCCGGAAGGACAAGGTCCCTGTTTGAAAACAGGGCGTATTTGTCCAGATCCGCCGCCTTGCAGAGCAGCTCTTTGGCGTCAAACAAGGCGTTGTCCCGGCCGGCTTCCGCAAGGCGCGTTTCTCCGAAGAGAAGGGCTTCGTCTACCGTCATTTGATTTCGTCATCCTCCGGGTTGTCGGTGCGGACGGCGTTGAAGGCCGCAATGGCCACTTCCATCATGTCGTCCTCCGGCTCCTGCGTGGTAATCCGCTGCATCCAGAGGCCCGGTGCCGACAGGAACCGGGTCAGACGGTCCTCATGGCGGCCGGCGTACTTGATGAACTCATAGCCGAGTCCCATGACGAGCGGAAGCATGAGCAGCTTCAGAAGGGTGTACAGCCAGCGGATCTTGCCGATGCCCGGCCAGATGAGGACCAGCACGGTGCCAAGCAAAATGCCGATGAGCAGCATGACAATGGTGAAGCTGGTGCCGCAGCGCGGGTGGAACCGGTCCTGCATACGGACGTTTTCCACCGTCAGCGGAAGACCGTTTTCGTAGCAGAAGATGGTCTTGTGCTCCGCGCCGTGGTACTGGAACACCCGGTGAATGTCGGACTGTTTGCTGACGACCCACATGTAGAGGATCAGCAGAACAATTTTGATGATGCCCTCGAACAGCGGGTGCAGGTTGTGCGCCTCCAGCACGCCGTTGGTCAGGTGACCGTCGAAGAGGTCGACCAGGATGATGGGCAGATACATGAACAGGACGAGGGCAAGGGCCACGCCGAGGACGGTGGACAGCACGCCGATAATGGGCATGATGCGGTCTGAGAAGTGCTCTTCCATCCAGCGGTCCAGTTTGCTCTCCGACTCCTCCAGTTCTTCGGGCGTGGCGCTCTTTTCGGCGGAGTACATGAGGTACCGGTAGCCGAATTTCAGCGACTCAAAAAAGGCAATGACGCCGCGCAGAAGCGGGAGCCTTGCCCACTTGTGCGTCATGGACAGCCGCTGTTCTTCCTGCGGAGCAACTTCAATGGTGCCGTTCGGCAGACGGACGGCAACCGCTGCGCCGCGCGGGCCGCGCATCATGACGCCCTCAATGAGCGCCTGTCCGCCAATGCTTGTCTTATGCTTTTTCGTTTCCAATGGAATCCTTCTCCGTTTCTATCCGGGACATTTGTACGGTTGCTTCCGGAAGTTCGGTGTCCAGTTTCACGTAGTCGACTGGCATGGTAATGATGACCAGAGTCCCGGTACCGACTTCGCTTTCGAGTTCCAGCGTGCCTTTATGCATCTTGATGATTTCGTCACAGACGGCAAGACCAATTCCGCTGCCGGGAACCGAAAGGTTGGACTTGTAGAACTTTTTCTTGACATTCGGAAGCTCTTCGCGGGAAATACCGCAGCCGGTATCCTCCACGAATATTTTCAACGTGGCCTTCTCCCCGTCCGTCTTCGGCGGGATCAGGTCGGCAGCAACGGTGACTTTACCGCCCTGCGTGTTGTATTTGAACGCATTGTCCAGCACGTTTTCAAAGACCTGTTTGATCCGGACGGGGTCGCCCTCGGCCGGTGCCGGAATGTGAGGTGCGTTATAGACGAGTTCAATGCCTTCCCGCATGGAGCGGTCCTTGAACAGGAAGATGGTCTCATCCAGCTCCGCGAGAATGTCAATTTTCTCGTAACGGAGCGTCAGACGGCCGCCCGCAATTTTGGAAAGGTCCAGAAGGTCGTTGACGACGTTGGTCAGACGCGAGGACTCATCAATGATGATTTCCATGCCGCGCTTGAAGAGCGCCGGGTCCATGTCGCCGGAACTCAGCGTCTCTGCCCAGCCCTTGATGGCCGTCAGCGGGGTCTTCATTTCATGCGAGACCGTGGAAATGAAGTCGTTCTTCATTTTGTCGGTGGAACTCAGTTCGTCCGCCATGTAATTGATGTTTTCACACAACTCGCTGATTTCGTCGTTGTGGTCCTGCGGGGCCAGCCGGGCCGCCATGTCGCCGGCGGCAATTCGCTTCGTGACTTCGTTGATTTCCCGGACCGGGCGCACAATGGAACTGATGAAGAAGTAACTGGACAGGATGACCAGTCCCATGACCAGCAGGAACGCAATGAACAGGGCCATGGCCAGGAGCAGCATTTGCTTGTTGATGCCGCGCATGGACATGATGTACCGGACGGCGCCAAAGCGGTTCCCGCTGCTCTCAAGCAGATGCGTGACCGCCGAAACGGATTCGCCGCTGCGGGTGCGGCCCTTCCAGGTGCCCGTCTTCGCGCTGCTCCGGAGTGCGGCATTGTAGTCCGGCATTTTTTCATCGGGCGCTGTGAAGCCGGACGAGGACATGAGCACGTTGCCCTCCCCGTCCAGGATCCAGACGTCCATAATGTCCTTTTCGCCGAACGATTCAATGTACTCCCGGGCGGCTTCGTTAAAGCCGGCTTCCCCGTTGGCCTGATAGGCGCTGACGAAATACGTTTCCACGGAGTCTGAGTATTCGGATGTCAGGCGGAGTTCTGCAGTGGACTGGTAGTTGTTCCGGAGCAGCAGGTAGCCGATGAGGAACGAGAACAGCACAATGGCCATGACGACCAGAAGGGTCGTGCGGAACCATCGCCCTGTAATACCGGAGCGCAGATTCACCTGCTCATTCATGGTGTTCACTCCTCTTTACTGGACCCACTTGTAACCGATGCCCCAGATGGTAATGAGATGTTTCGGGGTGGACGGGTTGTCCTCCACCTTCATGCGTAGACGGCGGATGTTGACATCGACAATCTTTTCCTCGCCGTAATAGGATTCGCCCCAGACGTGGTGCAGGATGTCGTTGCGGGCCAGCGCCGTGTCCGGGTTGCTGAAAAAGTACTCCATAATCTGGAATTCGACCTGGGTCAGCTCAATGGGCGCCCCGTTCTTGGTCAGGGTGCGGCTGCGCAGGTTGAGTTCGAATTCGCCGAGATTGATCTTCTCGGACTCCTCGCGGTGAGAGCCTCGGACCATGTCCACGCGGCGGTAGACGGCGTCCACACGGGCCATGAGTTCCGCCGGGGAAAACGGCTTGGTCACATAGTCGTCCGCGCCGACCAGGAGCCCGGTCACCTTATCCATTTCCTCGGTCTTGGCCGTCAGGATAATAATGCCGACGCTGCTGCTCTTTTTGCGGATTTCCTTACAGACCTCAATGCCGTCCATTTCGGGCATCATGATGTCGAGCAGGGCGACGTCAATGCTGTCGCCGGCATCTTCAAAAATCTGAAGGGCTTCCTGGCCGTTCTCGGCCTCCAGTACGTTGTAGTTGCTGCGTTTGAGGTTGATGACCACAAATTCGCGGATGGCGGCTTCGTCTTCTGCTACTAATACCGTTCTCACAACAATTCCTCCGTCTCTCAATAAAATACGATATTCTTGGCGACCATGTCGTCGGTGTATTTCAACGCCTTGCCGGCGCTGGTAATGCTGCCGAAGACAATAATGTCTCCGTTCTGCCGGCTGAAGGTGAAGGTGTCGTCTTTGTCCAGTTCCGTCTGGAGCTTGGTGACCAGGCTGAACAGCGGCTCGTTCTTGACGGTGCCGTCCGCGGAGCTGTAGACCGTGACTACGCCGGTCGACGGCTCCCGGTACGCCGTGAGGGCGTCCCGGACACCGGAGTTGACCCGGACCTCATAGTTCTCCGACGCGTTGGCAAAGCCGAACGTCCGCGGAATGAGGAAGCCCTTTCCGCCCTCGAAGACGAGGTCGGACCAGCCGATGAGCGGCAGGCGGACTTCGCTGCTTTCATCGGCGGAGCTGGCCGCGGGGGCCGCGGGGGCCGCGGCGCCGGACGACGCGGAACTGGAAGTGGGCGCTGCCACATCCATGCCGACCGGAATTTCCGGTTTTCCGTCCCCGTCCACGTCCTTGCAGCGGAGCCGCACCGGGCGCAGCGTGTAGGGGTTCGTCAGTGTGTCAACTTCCGTAAAGGGCGCAATGAGCGCCTGCTTGTCCGCATTCCAGTACAGGATTTCGGTAATCATGGAACCGGAGCCCTTGTAGGCGTCGAGGTAGGCAATGGGGCCGTTCTCCGTCTGCTCCAGCTGCAGCTCGTCGTAGCCGGAGACGTTGCTGTCCAGAATGGCTTTCTCTCCGTAGACCTTGACCGAACCGGCGGAATTCATCTTGAGAAGGGATGCCGTCTGGCGGGTCGTCTTGTCCACGGTCTCCGGCGCCACCATAAGGATTTCCTCTACACCGTCCCCGGTGAGGTCCACGGGTTTCATGTAGCTGTATGGTTCGTCGGCCAGCGTCTTGAGCGTCAGGCCGTCCGACTTCTGCTGCAGCGTGTGGATGGTCAGGACGCGGGAAGCGTCGCTGTCCGTCAGCGTCCAGGAGAGGATGACGGCCGGCGGCCCGTCTTTACTCATGTGTCCGAGTTGGATGGATTCAATTTGGGCACCGTAACCGGCTTCATCGCCCACGCTGAACCATTCCTCGTCCTGCGAATCCAGAATATGGATGCGGACGGTACCGGGGTCCTCCTTGCGCGTGTAGAAAACCAGGGCCTCCCCGGACCCGTCCCGGTCCAGGTCGTATTTGACAAACGCGTTGCGCTCATGCCCGGCCATGGGGTATTGGAGCGAGTAGTCTTCGGTGCCGATGGCGCTGCGGAAGGCCGCCTCAATGAGGGCGTCCTCCCCCGTCCGCCGGGGCGGCATGAGGACCTCTTCCGGCGACTGGAAATTGTACAGCAGTACAATCAGCGCAATAATCAGCGCCACAATGGCCGCGCCTATGGCAATGACCTGTTTTCTCATAGCGCTCTCCTTCGGTCAGTGGGTTTCGTTACGGGTTCCGTGTCAGGCGGACGCGGGGTGTCCCGTAGACCCAGCAGTATTGGTTTCCGAGATCCAGGGTGACCGGCACGCGGAAACTGTCGGCGTCGTCCGGGTCAAGGTCCGAGACGTCCGCTTCCAGCTGGAATTCCGCGGGGTCCAGTTTTTCCAGTTCCTCTTCGGGACCGACCAGGGTCAGGGTCAGTTCCTCCGTTTCCAGTGTGTAGGACATGCCGTCCGGGACACCGGTCAGTTTCAGGTTTTCCGTGCTGACCGCAAAGGTCTCTGCGGCCAGGTCCCCGGCATCCACCACGACTGTGTACACGTCGTCTTCGTTCAGGGCAACGCCGTCCGTAATGTCGGAGGCCTTGTACGTAAAGGTGTTAATGCCCGGCTCCAGCTTGCTGAAGTCAATGTCCCCGAGGCGGATTTCATCCATGCCGCGGAGTTTGTCCGGGTCCACAGCCACGGCCATGGTCTCCGGGCGGATGCTGACTTCCAGCGGGTTGTCCACGTAATACGCGGACGGGACGTTGGTGAAGCCGACGCCGACCGGAAGTTCGGTCTTCCGGTAAACCGGCACGGTAATGGTCAGGCTGTCCTCATTCATGCTGAGGTATTTGAGCTTTTTGCCGCTGCCGTCCAGAAAAGACACGGTTGCGTCCTCGGTAACGGAATGGCGGAGGTCGCTGTCCACCGAGACGGCCGCACGGACCGTTTCCAGCTTGTCCACTTCGGCCGTCGGGCCGCTGACGGTGACTTTCTCTTTGGAGAGGATGGGGTCGGTCGTCAAAAACCGGTCCGGGTCCACCAGGTCCCCGGGATGGGAGACCACCGGCGTGACCGTGACATCCACGCTCTTCGGCGTGTCAAAGTAGACGTCAATGGTGTCCTGGGACTTGCTGATAATGGTGTATCCGGCATCCGCGTTCTTCGGCGTGGCAATCAGGGTCAGGGTATAACGGCCCGGCGCATCCACGTAAGTGGTGACCGCCGTGACCACAAGGTCGTCGGCACTGAGGACGTTGTCGCCGATTTCGTAACGCTGTCCGGAGACCGTGACGTCCACATGGGCGTCTTCGGCGCCGAACGCTTTGTAGCCGAGCTGGGACGGCACGCTGTTGTCAATGGAGACCGGTACGTTCCGTACCACCCGCTCCGTCTCCGGCGACCGCGTCAGGGACACGGACAGCCAGGTCAGCAGCGCAATGAGGACCGAGACAATGATGAGGGTCCGCCGGTTGCCGAGCATCCGGGCAATGAGGGATCTGCGGTTACTTTCCATCCTTGCCGCCTCCTTTCCGGAACCGGTCAAAGAACGTCGTCCTGTCCGCGGGTTCCGACTCCTCCGGCTCCTTCAGCAGCAGAGCGTTCTGCAGCATTTCACGGACGTCGCCGTCCGAGAGGTTCCGGTGCAGGCGTCCGCCCTCGGCAATGGACATGGCCCCGGTCTCCTCGGAGACCACGAGGACCACGGCGTCACTCTGTTCGCTCATGCCGAGCGCCGCGCGGTGCCGGGTGCCGAGTTCCTTGGCCACGTCGTTGTTGCGGGCCGTCAGCGGAAGGATGCAGCCGGCGGCGAAGATCCGGTTGTTGCGGATGACCGCCGCGCCGTCGTGGAGCGGCGACTTCGGATAAAAGATGTTGCCGATGAGCTGGGAGGACACGGCCGCGTCCACCACAGTTCCTGTGTCAATGATTTCGCCGATGGGCGTCTCTTTTTCAAAGATGATGAGGGCGCCGACCTTTTCTTCGCTCATGTCCGCCGCAGCCGACGTAATGGCGTTGACGCTCTTGACGACGTCCCGGTTGTACTCCTCCACCTTGGCGCTGCTGCCGCGGGTGAACATGGAACGCAGCTGCAGCAGCCGGCGGCTGTTGCCGAGCTGTTCCATGAACTTCCGGATTTCCGGCGCAAACAGCACGACCAGGATGACGAGGATGTTGTTGAAGATGCGGGAGAACAGATAGGCGCTGGCCTTCATGTCCAGGAGTAAGACGAGGACATAGGCAACCGCCAGGACCAGGAAGCCTTTCACAATGGTGATGGCCCGTGTGTCCTTGATAATTTTCAGGAAGTAATAGGCCACAACGGCTATAAGGAGAATGTCCAGCGTGTCACTCAGCCAGTGGTAGGTGGAAAGGACGCTGGCAATTCTGGAAAACAGGCCGGAGATGGCAAGACCAATTCCGCTCATACACTCACCTCTTCCAGAAGACACACGGCGTGGGCGGAAATGCCTTCGCCGGCGCCGGTGAAGCCGAGATGCTCCTCCGTGGTGGCCTTGACATTGACTGCCGAGGCCGGGAGGCCGCACGCACCGGCAATGTTGGCGCGCATGGTGTCAATATAGGGACGCAGTTTCGGCGCCTGGGCAATGACCGTGGCGTCAATGTTGACCGCCTGGAAGCCCGCTTCCCGGACCGCTGCCACGACCTTCTGCAGAAGGACCAGGCTGTCCGCGCCCAGGAAGGCCGCGTCCGTGTCCGGAAACAGCTTGCCGATGTCGCCGAGCGCCGCCGCGCCCAGCAGGGCGTCCGAGACGGCGTGCAGCAGGAC
Source organism: uncultured Eubacteriales bacterium (assembly GCA_900318715.1). GTDB lineage: Bacteria > Bacillota > Clostridia > Oscillospirales > Acutalibacteraceae > RUG420. The sequence continues at coordinate 31,734 of ONLO01000155.1, forward strand.
ATCTGCGTCCGAGTGGCCGAGCAGACCCTTTTCGTAGGGGATGTCCACTCCGCCTATGATCATCCGCCGGTTCTCCGCCAGCCGATGAACGTCATATCCATGACCAATTCTCATGGGTTTACTCCTTTACCGCAATGGGTGTTACAGGGTCTCTACGTCAATGGAGAGGATGGTGACATCCTCCGCCGGTTTGTCCTGGAACCCGGTCTTGACGCCCGCAATGGCGTCCACCGTGTCCATGCCTTCATAGACCTGGCCGAAGACCGTGTGCTTGAAGTCCAGCCACGGGGTGCCGCCCAGTTCCTTGTAGTCGTCAATGCACGCCTGCGGGAACCCGCGGTTCGTGAGGCCCTCCATCTGGGACAGGAGCTGGGACTCCACGTCCTTCTTCTGGACAATGAAGAACTGGCTGCCGTTGGTGTGCGGGCCGGCGTTGGCCATGGACAGTGCGCCGCGGACGTTGTGGAGGTCCTCGTGGAACTCGTCCTCAAATGGGGCGCCCCAGATGCTTTCGCCGCCGCGGCCGGTGCCGGTCGGGTCTCCGCCCTGGATCATGAAGTCTTTGATGACGCGATGGAAAATGATTCCGTCGTAGTAGCCGTTTCTGGCATGGGTCGTGAAATTTTCAACCGTCTTCGGCGCCTCTTCCGGAAAGAGCTTGACTTTGATGGCGCCGAGCGTGGTGTTGATGACGGCCACGGTGTCTCCGGCGGACGGTTTTGCAGTCTGTTTGCTCATAGTGGGTACTCCTTTATTACACAACGTCAGTTTCAATGCTGCGGAATTCGCCTTCATACGGTTCGCACAGGTTCAAGATGTACTGGTCCACAAGGTCCAGAAGCTCAATGTCGAACGGCAGGTCCCGGACGAGGGCCAGCTGGTACCGGGGAAGGACCATGCCTTCCGGCGCCGGCTCCTTGGTCAGGCTGTCATAGGAGAAGCCCTTCTCCTTGGCGGCGTTGGCAAAGTCGAGGGCCGCCTGCCGGTTCGGGAAGACCACGTGGAAGCGGATTTTCCGCGGTGCGGTGCCGTTGTCCCCGTAGCCCCGCAGGGACCGGAGGATGCGGCGGTTCTCCATCTGCTTCTTCTGAAGCTCGTTCGGATAGAGGAACTCCAGATACTGCTTGCCCTCCGGGTCGTACTGGATGGTGTAGTCCAGCTGGCGGAAGGTCGTGTTCTTGGTCTGCTCCAGCATGGTCTTGCTGGTCTTGACCATGGACTGCGGAACGTAGATCATGAAAAAGACCATGTTCTGGGACGAGATGATGCCCTGCCCGACGTAACGGCCTTTCAGATGCTGTCCAATGATGGAACGGATGTTGGAGACATGGGCGAGTTCCCCTTCCGTCACCAGTTCTTCACTGTCCGGGTCCGCGTGGATTTCCATCTGGACCTTGACGCAGTAACAGAACGCCTTGTTCGGAAGCGTTTTCTCGAAATTCATGTCACAGCTGATGAGAACAGGCTGCTTTGCAAACTTTTCGGTGTACTCGCTGAACTCCTGCGGGAGGACCGCCGGCGCACCGGAAGAGCTTTTGAACAAAGCCATTTCAAACCACCTTCTCTGTTTAGAATATATACCGTAATAGTTTAGCATAATATATAAAGGACTACAAGAAATCCGGGGCCCGAAAACCGTGTCTGAAATGGAAAACTTTTGTAAATAATCCGCGAAAAAAATGTGCAAAAAGAAACAGGACACACGGTATGTTCCGCGTGTCCTGTTGGTGCCGGTGACCGGGGTCGAACCGGTACGGTATTGCTACCGAGGGATTTTAAGTCCCTTGCGTCTGCCAATTCCGCCACACCGGCGTGAAAGCCGGAAAGGATTTCCGGCAGTTATTCTAGCATAGGAGCCCTGGTTTTTCAACGCATGGCGGGAAGGTCCTCCAGCCTTGCAATGAGGTTGAGCCGGTACCTGGAAACCAGCTGCATGGCCTCGTCAAACCAGAACGTAATGTTCTCCTTCTCATGCGCGTCCGACGAGAGGATGACCGGGTGCTGCGCCTTGCCGATGAGGGTCAGCCATGCCGCCGACGGATAGGGTTCCGTGCGGTACCCGCGGACCATGGCGCCGGTGTTGAGTTCTATGGCGGCCGGGGTCTCGAAAATCTGCTCCAGGGCAAGGGTGGCCGCCCGCTGATACCGGGCGTCGTCCGGGTTAAGCAGCGGGTCCCGGTCCAGGAACTTCGTCAGCAGGTCGAAGTGCGCTAAAATGGCGCAGTGAGTGCGTTCCCAGGTGCTTCCGACCTGGGAAAAATAGTCCTCCGCATAGGCGTACGGGTCCCCGCCGTAGAGGGTCTCCACCCCTTCGCGGACCCCCTCTGCCGAGAGGTCGACCGAGAGGTAGTTTCCGTCCGGAAACAGGCAGTGAACGGCGCCGATGCTGTACTCGTAGAGGTCCAGTTCGTCCGTCGGCGAGCAGATGTCCTGTTCAATTCCGAGCCGGATGGAAATCCGGTCTTTGTACGTTTCTCTGAGGCGATTCACTTCCCTGCGGTACTTCGCAGCGGTCTCCGGATTCATGTTCCAGTCGTCGTCGAACGGCAGGTAGGAATGCCCCGAAAACCCCAGTTCCGGACAGCCGGCGGCAATGGCCGCAAGGACCATGTCCTCGGCCGTGTCCCGTCCGTCACAGAACGTGGTGTGGGTGTGGTAATTCGCGTAGTTCATGGGTTACTCCGGATCCTGATCAGAGGCCATTTTTTCCTGTTTGACCTTGTGGTCAATAATGTGGCGGGACGCCAGCTCCTTGCGGATGTCGTCCATGGAAATGCCGGCTTCCACCATGAGGACCATGACGTGGTACGCTAGGTCCGCAATTTCGTATACGGTCTCCTTTTTGTCCTCGTCCTTGGCGGCAATAATGACTTCGGTGCTCTCCTCGCCCACCTTCTTGAGGATCTTGTCGAGGCCCTTTTCAAAGAGGTAGCTGGTGTAGGAGCCCTCGGGCATGGTCTCCTTGCGGCCCTGCAGCATTTCGTAGAGGCCGTCCACCGAGAATTCATGCCGTTCGTCACTCTGGAAGACCGGGTTCGTGAAGCACGAGTCTGTGCCGAGATGGCAGGCCGGGCCGTCCTTGTCCACCACGACGACCAGGGCGTCCTTGTCACAGTCCGCGGTAATGCTGACAATGTGCTGGTAGTTGCCGCTGGTCTCCCCTTTCAGCCAGAGTTCCTGGCGGGAACGGGACCAGAAACAGGTCCGTTCCTTCTCCACGGAAATGCCGAGGCTCTCCCGGTTCATGTAGGCCAGGGTCAGGACTTTTTTCGAGGTGGCGTCCACAATAATGGCCGGAATGAGGCCGTTTTCGTCGAATTTCAGTTCGTCGAGCCCGACGACGGTGTTGCTGCTCTCTGCCATGTTGTTCTCCTTTGGTTGGTGTTCTCTCACAGGTGGTCCGCGCCTCACAGCCGGACGTTGATGCCGTTCTTCCGCAGTTCCGCCTTGAGGTCCGGAATGGCCACTTCTCCGAAGTGGAAAATGGAGGCCGCCAGGCCGGCGTCGACCTTGGGAAGGGCTTTAAAAAGCGTAATGAAATCCTGGATACAGCCGGCGCCGCCCGAGGCAATGACGGGCACGTCGACCGCGTTGCTGACCGCGTCGAGCATTTCAAGGTCAAAGCCCTGCTTGACGCCGTCGGTGTCAATGGAGTTGAGGACCACTTCCCCGGCCCCGTTGTCTACGCAGCGTTTGATCCAGGAAATGGCCTCCAGGCCGGTGTCCTCGCGCCCGCCCTTGGCAAAGACGCGGAACGCCCCGTCCACGCGTTTGACGTCGGCGGAGATGACGACGCACTGGTCGCCGTACTTGCGCGCCGCCGCCGGAATGAGGTCCGGGTCCCGGATGGCGCCCGAGTTGACGGAGACCTTGTCCGCGCCGCATTTGAGCACGCGGTCGAAGTCGTCCACGGTGTTAATGCCGCCGCCGACGGTCAGCGGAATGAAGATTTCCGAGGCCACGTGCGTGAGGATCTCCGTAAAGAGTTTACGGCCCTCAAACGACGCAGTTATGTCATAAAACACGAGTTCGTCGGCGCCGCAGTCGCTGTAGAATTTGCCGAGTTCCACCGGGTCACTGACGTCGTTCAGACCCTCGAAATTCACGCCTTTGACGACGCGTCCGTCCCGGACGTCCAGGCATGGAATAATGCGTTTTGTAATCATGCTCACACCTGCTTTCCGGCAATGGCCAGCGCCTCGGGAAGCTTGATGTCCCCCGTGTAATAGGCCTTGCCAATAATGCAGCCGTAGAGGTCCATGGCGGCCAGCGCGCGGACGTCGTCGAGCGTCGAGACTCCGCCGGAGGCCGTAATGTCCATGGTGTAGGTTTCGCTCAGCCTGCGGTAGAGTTCCCGGTTCGTGCCGCGCATGGCGCCGTCCCGGGAAATGTCCGTGCAGATGAGGGTTTTCACGCCGAGCTCCTGCATTTCCCTGCAAAATGCTTCCAGCGTGTAGCCGGACTGTTCCGTCCAGCCCTTGATGGAGACGTAGCCGTCCCGGATGTCCGCTCCCACGGCGATTTGGCTTCCATAGGTATCCACCGCTTCCTTCAAAAAAGCCGGGTCCTTGACGGCCGCGGTGCCGAGGATGACGCGGTCAATGCCCGCGTCCAGATAGGTGCGGACGGTGTCCATGCTGCGGATGCCGCCGCCGATTTCCACGAAGAGACCCGTGTGTTCCGCCACGTCCCGGACGGTGCTGAGGTTCGGTGTGCCGCCGTCCCGGGCCCCTTCCAGGTCCACCATATGGATGTATTTTGCGCCGCAGCGCTCGAAGTCTTCGGCCACCTCCAGAGGATGGTCGCTGTAGACGGTCATTTGGGCGTAGTCGCCTTTGTAGAGGCGGACGGCCTTGCCGCCGACTAAGTCAATGGCCGGGAACAGGTTCATCTTGCCGCCTCCGTTTCACAGAAGTTCCGGAGAATGGTAAGGCCAATGGGGCCGCTCTTCTCCGGGTGGAACTGGCAGCCGACCACGTTGTCCCGGCAGACCGCCGCGGTCAGCTCTTTGCTGTACTCCGTGGTGGCCACCGTGTAAGCGTCACAGTCCGTGGCATAGTAGGTGTGGACGAAGTAGACGTGGTCCCCTTCGTTCGTCTCCCGGAACGCCGGACAGGACCGGCCGGTAAAATGCAGTGCATTCCAGCCGATCTGCGGAATTTTGAGGTCCGGGTCCACCACGCCTTCCATGGTGACGACGCTGCCCGGGATGAGCCCCAGGCCCTTGTGTTCCCCGTATTCAAAGCTGCGCTCGAACAGCAGCTGATGGCCAAGGCAGATGCCCATAAGGGGCTTGCCGGCGTTCGCCTCTCCAATGATGACGTCCGCCAGGCCCGTGCGGTAGAGCCGGTCCGAGGCGTCGCCGAACGCGCCGACCCCCGGCAGGAACAGCTTGTCCGCTGCCCGGATGTCTGCGGGGTCGGACGTTATCAGGACGTCCTGTCCCAGGGACTTCAGCGAAGACGACAGGGAAAACAGATTTCCCATGCCGTAGTCAATAATGGCAATCATAAAAGACCTTTCGTCGACGGGATTTCATCGGCGGCGTCCGGGTCAATGGCCACCGCCGCTTTCAGGCTGCGGGCCACGGACTTGAACATGCCTTCAATAATATGGTGCGAATTGGTGCCGGACAGCTGGCGGATGTGCAGCGTGCACGCGGCATTGCGGACGAAGGCCAGCCAGAACTCCTCGGCCAGTTCGGTGTCGAACGTCCCGACTTTCTGGGCGGGAATGTTCGCGTCGTAGGTCAGGTGGGCACGGCAGGACAGGTCCACGGCCGACAGGATGAGGGTCTCATCCATGGGCAGGACCATAAAGCCGTAGCGGACAATGCCGCGTTTGTCGCCCAGGGCCTCCGCAAAGGCCGTGCCAAGGGCAATGCCGATGTCCTCGGTCGTGTGGTGCGCATCCACGTTGGTGTCGCCTTTGCACTTGACCGTCAGGTCAAAGCGGCCGTGACGGGCAAACAGGGTCAGCATGTGGTCGAGGAACCCGACGCCGGTGTCAATGGTGCTCTTCCCGGTGCCGTCCAGGTTCAGGGTCAGCTGAATGTCGGTTTCCGCCGTCTTGCGGGCAATTTCACTGGTCCTCACGGAGTTCGCCTTCTTTCTTCATGTCATTGTATACGTCGTCCAGGATGTCCAGGAAGTCTTCCATCTGGTGTTCGTTCCCAATGGAAATCCGGTTGTAGTCCGAAATCTTCGGGTTGGTGAAGTGGCGGATGAGCACGCCCTTTTCCTTCATCCGGGCATAGAGTTCGCCGCCTTCCACCCACTCTGCGCGGGCAAACACGAAGTTCGCCTTGGACGGAATGACCGTAAAGCCGCGGGCTTCCAGTCCTTCCACCGTCATGTCGCGGTTGAACATGATGGCCTTGCAGCTGTTTTTGAAGTGCGTGTCGTCCGCAATGGACGCCATGCCGGCCGCCGCGGTCATGCTGTTGACGTTGTACGGGTTAATGGCGTACTTCAGGGTGACCATGTCGGCAATGAGCGCTTCGCTGCCCATAATAAAGCCGAGGCGTCCGCCCGCTAAGGAGCGGGACTTGGAGAACGTCTGGGTCACGAGTAGGTTGCGGTAGCGCGGAATGAGGGCCACAGCGCTCTCGGCGCCGAAGTCCACGTACGCCTCGTCCACAATGACAATATTGTCCGGGTTCGTGCGCACAATTTCCTCAATTTCATTCAGCGGCAGCGCCACGCCGGTCGGCGCGTTCGGGTTCGCCAGGACCACGTTTTTGCCAATGCCGCAGTAGTCCTTGTAGTTGACGAGGAGGTCGTCCCCCACGGGAAGGGTCTCGTACGGAATGTGGTTGACGTTTGCCGCCACCGGGTAGAACCCGTACGTAATTTCCGGGAACACCAGGGGCCGCTTCTCGTCCGCAAACGCCAGGAACGCAAAGTTCAGGGCCTCGTCGGATCCGTTCGTCACGAGGACGTTCTCATAGCCCAGCCCGTAGTACGCCGCAATGGCCTCGGTGACCTTGCGGTTGTCGGGGTCCGAGTACTTGTTGAGGTACCGGCTGGCCTCGCGGGCCGCTTCCACCACTTCGTGCTGCGGCGGGAAGGGCGATTCATTGGTATTTAGTTTCAGGTACTGCTTGTCCTGCGGCTGTTCGCCGGGTACATAAGGCTCCAGGTTCGCGAAGCGTTCACTGAAAAACTTGCTCATTGGGGGTCAGTCCACTTCCTCTTCAAAACGGCTGCGGACGCTGCGGGCATGGCCGTGCAGGCCTTCGCTGTCCGCAAACGCGGCAATATCCTTGTAGACGCGGGAAAGCGCGTCTTTGCTGTAATAGGTGTACTGGGACTTCTTGACGAAGTCGTCCACGGACAGCGGGCTGGAGAAGCGCGCCGTGCCGCTGGTCGGGAGCGTGTGGTTCGGGCCGGCGAAGTAGTCGCCGAGGGCCTCCGGACAGTTGCGCCCGAGGAAGATGGAGCCGGCGTGTTTGACGGCGTCCAGATACTCGAACGGGTTGTCCATGCAGAGTTCCAGGTGCTCCGGGGCAATTTCGTTGGCAATGTCAAGGGCCTTGCGGATGTCCCCTTCCGCCACAATGATCTTGCCGTTGTTCTCAATGGAAACGGCGGCAATGTCGCGGCGCGGCAGCGTTTTCAGCTGTTCGTCAATTTCCTTTGCCACGGCTTCGGCCAGTTCCATGCTGTCGGTGACGAGCACCGCACTGGCGTTCTTGTCGTGCTCGGCCTGGGACAGGAGGTCCGCCGCCACGTGGCGCGGGTTGCTCTTGCGGTCGGCCACGGCGAGGATTTCGCTCGGGCCGGCAATCATGTCAATGGAGACCTGTCCGTAGACCTGCTTCTTGGCCTCCGCCACAAAGGCGTTGCCGGGGCCGACAATCTTGTCGACCTTCGGAATGCTCTCCGTGCCGTACGCCAGTGCCGCAATGGCCTGGGCGCCGCCGACCTTGAAGATCCGGTCGACACCGGCCGTGCGGGCCGCCGCCAGGACAAACGGATTCACCTTGCCGTCCGCATTCGGCGGCGTGGTGATGACGAGCTCGGACACCCCGGCAATCTTCGCCGGAATGCTGTCCATGAGCACGGTGGACGGATAGGCCGCCGTGCCGCCCGGCACGTAGAGACCGGCCTTCTCAATGGGCGTAATTTTCTGTCCCATGACAATGCCGTCTTCGTCGTTGATGATGAAGCTCTGGCGCTTCTGCGCCTCGTGGAACTTGCGGATGTTGGCAGCCGAGCGCTGCAGGATGCCGGCGAATTCTTCGCCGACCAGTGCAAAGGCCTCGTCAATTTCCGCCTCCGTCACTTCCAGCGACGAGAGCTCGGCGTTGTCGAATTGCCTGGCGTAGTCAAACAGGGCTGAATCGCCCTGCTGACGCACGTTGGCAATAATGCCGGCAACAATGTCCTCCACGCCCGTCTGGAGGTCGGGGCGCGCAAAGATTTCGTCATTGGAAACTTCACCGTAACGGTAAATTTTGATCATTCGGGTTCCACCTGTGCTTTCAGTTGATTGGTGAGCCGCTCAATTTCCGCCGATTTGAAGCGGAAGTTCGCCTTGTTGGCAATGAGCCGCGCGCTGATGGGGAAAATGTCCTCGTACACTTTCAGGTTGTTCTCCCTGAGCGTGGTCCCGGTCTCCACAATGTCCACAATGACATCGGAGAGGCCCAGGATGGGGGCAATTTCAATGGAGCCGTTGAGCTTGATAATGTCAATGTCCCGGCTCTTTCCCGCGTAATAATTCCGTGCTATATTAACAAATTTAGTAGCAACGCGCAAGGTGCGGTCGGAGTCGTCGTGGAAGCCTTCCGGAGCCGCCACCATCATCTTGCAGACGCCGCATTTGAGGTCCAAGAGTTCGTAGACGTCCGGGCCGTATTCCATCAGGATGTCCTTGCCGGCCACGCCGATGTCCGCAGCCCCCCGTTCCACATAAATGGCCACGTCCGAGGGCTTGACCCAGAAGTACCGGACGCCCTTTTCCTCGTTTTCAAAAATGAGTTTGCGGTTCTTCTCCCGGATAGAGGGGCACTCGTACCCGGCGGCTTCGAACATGGCGTAGACCTGTTCGCCGAGGCGCCCCTTGGGCAGCGCAATGTTAACCATTGTCTTCAACGGGTCCGACCCCCTTTCCGGTGAATTTCCGGAGCTCCCGGAAGCTTAAGTGTGCAGGAATCTTCTTCTGGACGGAGACCTGTTTTCCTTTGGCGATCAGGCTTTCCACGGTATCGGCCAGTTCCTCCGCGTCGGCGCCGTCGTCGTAGAGAAGGACGGTGTCCACGTCGTATTTCGTCTCGGACGGCTGGAAGTTCTCCAGGAGGTCCAGGTAGACGGCAAAGCCGATGGCACCGGATCTGCGGCCGATGCGCTGCATGAGGCGGTCGTACTGTCCGCCGCTCAGCATGACTTCCGGAATGCCTTCCACGTAGCCCTGGAACACAATGCCGTTGTAGTATTTCATGTCGTTGACGAGCGAGAAGTCGAACTTGATGGTCTCCTCCCCGTCCCAGCGGTCCAGCGCGGCCGAAATCTGCTTGAGCTCGTTCAGGGCGGCCGTCATGCCGTCTCCTTCGCAGAGCGTCTCCAGCTCTTCCAGGACGGTGCTGCGCTTGCCGTAGATCCGGAGAAAGCGCGTCAGCTTGTCCGTGACGTCTTCGCTGACGCCGTACTCTTTACAGAGGTCCTCCAGCTCATGGGCGTTCTTGTTGCCAATGCAGGCCGTGGCAGCGGCACGGAACGCGCTGTCTGCGCCGGCAAGGTCCAGAAGGCCGCCCAGGATGCCGAGGTGCGAAATTTCCAGGACGTAACGGTCGGAGAGCGTCTTCAGGCTCTGCTCCGCCAGGCGGAGGACGTCGAGCGTGGTGTAGAGGTCAATGCTGCCCATGCACTCAATGCCGGTCTGCAGGATCTCCTTGTACTCATGGGTGTCCCCCGAGACGCGGTAGACGTTCTCGTTGTAGGAGACGCGCTGCAGGCAGCCGGGCTCGTCCTTGAAGTTCTTGATGATGGAGAGCGTGACGTCGGGCTTTAAGGCCATCAGTTTGCCGTTCGTGTCGGTAAACGTAATGACGCTGTCGCTGACCAGAAAGTCCTTGTTTCTGGCGTAGAAGTCATACTCTTCGAATTTGCTCATCTTGTACGGCAGGTAGCCGTGTTTGCGGTAGAGGGAGCGCAGCTCGAAGACGGCGCGCTCTTCGCGTTTCAGTAAACGTTCGTCCAGCATAATGTCCTCCGGAAGAAAACTCTTGTTTTATCGTGTTACCGTGTTAATACGCTAAAGTATATAGTATTATAACCTTATTGTCAATAAGAAACTTCCCTGAATTATACGATTTCCGAAAACGGGATGCAAGTTTTCCCATTTTTCGGTATACTGAAACTGAAAGGAGCTGAAACTTATGGAATTCATTACCATTTTGATTCTTATTGTTCTCGTCGCTCTCCTGCTGGTCATGTGCGCGGTCATTGTGCCGCAGTCCAACGCCTACATTGTGGAGCGGCTGGGTAAATTCCACACCATTTTTGAGGCCGGGTTCCATCTGCGGATCCCGTTCATTGACCGCATTGTCAAGAAAGTCAGCCTCAAGGAGCAGGTCCTGGACTTCCCGCCGCAGGGCGTCATTACCAAGGATAACGTCACCATCAGCATTGACTCGGTCGTCTTTGCCAAGGTCTTTGACCCGAAGCTTTACACCTACGGCATTGAAAAC